>CAZZZK010000033.1:0-14618 GCA_964658555.1 Vulcanimicrobiota bacterium
CGTTTTCCTCGTGGCTTTCGCGTTCGCCGCAACGATCGGCCGTTCGGGCGCCGGCCGTCCCGCTCTCGCCATGGATGCGGGCTCGTACGATCCGACGCACGTTTCCAAGGGCGCTCTCGATACGCTCGTTCGCACGTGCGCTCCGCAAGTCAGTGCGGTCACGCAGGCCGCGATCGTCGCCGTCGAGTCCGGGGGGGATGCCTGGGCGCTGCACGACGATAACGACGGACACGTGTACCTTCCGAATACCCACGCGTCGGCCGTCGCGCTCGCGCTCGCGCTCGTGCGCCGCAATCGCGAGGCTTATGGCGCGAACGACCGCGGCGTCGATGTCGGGCTAGCGCAGATAAATAGTAGTAATTATGCGTCACTCGGCGTCACGCCGGACCGCATGCTCGAGCCGTGTGAGAATCTGCGCGCGTCGGCGAAGATCATCGTCGCGGCATACGTTCGCGAACGTGCGTTGCTGAGCGCGGATCCGACGTGGCACGGCGATCAACTCGCGCTTCGCCGGGCATTGCAGGTCTACAATAGCGGTCGCTCGCACGGCGACGACGCGTACGTACGCGTGATCTTCGCCGCCGTCGGCCTGCCGGCGGTCGCGGAGCGTCCCATCGGTTCGGCACCCGTGCGCACCGCGAGCGCGTTCCACGTCGACGCGTCGCGCACGGTTCCGTTCCGGGCGGCATCGTTCGTACGAACGCAAAACGCTCCGCTCGCTTCGGCACAATTCGTGCACATCGACGTCGCCGCAACGCCGGAAGCCGCGGCGCCGGGCGATTCCGGCGCTCGGCCGACCGGCGCGCAGTTCGCGCACGCAACCGGAGATCCGGAGGCTTCCGCGCCGACACCTGGTCCGCATTGATGCGCATCGCGATGCGACCGTGGCGGATTGCGGCCGCCGTCTTCGTGGGCCTCGGTCTCGCGATCCCGCTCGGCACGCTCGCCGGATTTCGCTTCGTCATCTCGCCGAGCGTGCCCGTGGGAATCTGGTTCGTCCATCACGGACCGATCGTCCGCGGCGCCTACGTATCCGCGTGTTTGCCCGAGCGTATAGCGGCAATCGGGCTTCGTGCGGGCTATCTCCAACGAGGACCCTGTAGCGGGGCGCTCGCCGTGATGAAGCGCGTCGTCGCGCTCGGCGGAGACCGAGTCGCTTTGGAATCGGCCGGGTTATCCGTCAACGGACGGCTCGTTCCGGGAAGCCGTCGCCTGCCCACGGACACACTCGGCCGTCCGGTGGCGGGGATCGTGGCGTTGCAGCCATCGATGGTGCGCAATGACCAAGTTTGGTTGCTCGGCGACTATTACAAAAGCTGGGATTCCCGGTACTACGGTCCGGTCCCACGCATACGCGTGCTTGGAATCGGCGTTCCGGTTCTCGTGAGGTCGCTCGGGAGTTGAAGAACGTCGTTGCACGTGTGTAATGCTTTCTATTTACTTACGTGTTATTCTAAAGTCGGCTATCGGTCGACGCAGATCACACACCCTGTCTTACAAGCATCTGGAGGTTAACTTGTCGACGTCGAAAATGCGCACGGTCGCTTCCTGGGTCATCGCTTTTCTTCCAGCCCTCATCATGTTGATGCCGCATCCCGTATTTGCCGGAACGCTCGGCACGGATGCGGATATTCCAACCTTGGCGGCCGCGCAGACGAAACTCGTGACGTTCGTAACGGCGCTCGCAGGGTTCGCCTGCATCTTCCTGCTCGGCGTCCTCGTGTGGGATTTCGTCCAGCATCGCAATGTGGCTCGGTCGATCTTCGAATTCCTCGGCGTCGTGCTGCTCGGCATCGTCGCGGTAAATTCTCAGGCCGTCGCGAACGCATTTGCCGGCAACGGCGCGATCCTGTAACGATCGACGTGAATTCCATGGGGCGCCTAACGGGCATGCCGGTCTTTCTCGGCGCGTTGCGGGCCAAGCTTATTCTCGGCGTCGACGATCGAGTTTTGCTCGTCGTCGCCGTGACGGCGCTCCTCGGAATTTTCTCCCCGATCCTCTTCATCATATCGGGCGCACTTTTCGGCATCGGTCGATTGGTCGGTGCGATATCGCCGTATTTTTTCGATGAAATCTCGGTCTACTTCAACTGGCGCTTATTCTCATGGAGCGGATCGTCGCCGGACGACTCGCTAAATTTCGAGAACGATCCGAAGTTCACGCGCGAATTCAAGCGGGCGAAATCATGAACGGAGCGTCGTTCTCGTCTTTCTTTTCGTCCGTCAAAGCTGCGAACGTATGGCCCTGGGTCGCAATCGTCGGGATCGTCATCGTCGTTCTGCTCGTGGCGCTCGAGATTTTGGCGGGCGCCAAGTTTCAGTCGCTGAAGAAGCGTCGTAGTCGTTTCCGGGCGGGTCACGCAAGCGTTCTTCAATATCGTAGGCTGGTCGCTCCCGGAACCGTCAAGCTCGCCAACGGCGGGTATCTCGCATGCTTCGAGATCGTCGCTCCCGATGCGAACGCGTTCGACGGCGCGGGCTTGAGTCAGGCGGACTTCGGCCTCGGCCGTGCGATCTCGCAGTTCAACGACCGGATGGTCGTGCACATGCACTTGCGGCACGCGGCCTACGGCGAGTACGACGATCGGCTCAACGATTCTCCGCATCCCGTGTTGGCGTGGCTCGATGCACGGCGGCGAGCGCTTTTTATGGCCGGCCGCACGTACCGGAGCCGGCGGATCGTCAGTATCGCGTGGCAGCCACGCTCCGAGAGCACGGAACGGCTGCAATCGGCAACGTCGCGCGGCGCGGAAGCGACGATGCACAAAGAAGACGAGATCCTCGCCGAATTCGAGCAGCAGCTCGAACGCATCGAAACGTTCTTCCGGTCCTACGGGACGGTTCGCCGCCTATCGAGCGTGCGCGAGCCGGATGCGACCGGCACCGTCCGCTCGCGTTCGGAGTTGCTGGAACACCTCGCGTGGTGCGTGTCGGGACGCTCCGGGAAAATCGCCGTACCGCCGCCGGGTCAAGCGCTCAACGGCCTACTCGCAGAGAATTTTCGGGGCGGCTTCGATCTGAAAGTCGGAGACCTGGAAACCCGGATCGTCACGCTGAAGTCGATCCCCGAAGAGACGATTCCGCTCGTCTTCTCGCGCCTCGACGATCTCAAGATCGATTACTCGCTCGTCATTCGTTGGATCCCGCTCAGCGGACCCGAGGCGAAGAAGATCCTCCAAGGCTCGTTCACCGAGTGGCAGACCAAGACGAACGAGTCGCTCTCGATGACCGACCCGCATTCGATCGACATGGCCGAAAGCGCGCGTCAGGCGATCGGATTTCTCTCGAGCGGCGGCCGGTTCGGGCTCGTCAGTCCGTTCGTCATCATCCGCGCCATCGACGGCCGTCAAGCCGACGAGGCCACGCAACGCGTGATCGCGATGTTCGACGAAGTCGGGTACAAAGCGCTGCGAGCGTCGCTGACCGCGGAGGATGACTACTTCGCGAGCCTGCCGGGCGACGGGTATCACGGCGTGCGAAAGTATCCCCTAAACGCCGTCAACGTCGCGCACATGTTCTCGTTCCACGAGGAGTCGTCGGGACGACGCTACATCGAGTCGCCGACCCTACCGCGCCGTTCGCCCGCCCTGTCATACGCCATCAGCGGTAGCGGCGAAACGCTCTATCACGTGCATCTCAACGACGAACCGCGCGACGTCTTTCACCATTTCGGCGTCGGCGGGACGGGCAGCGGGAAGTCGGTGAGTCTCGCGCATCTCGCGACGCAGTGGGTCGGCCGCTTGCCGTATGCCGGGTTCACCGGGATCGATCGCGGCCGGTCGCTCTATCGGCTCACGCGCTTCCTCGACGGCAATTTCTACGACGTGCTCGGCGAGAACTCGCCGGGATTCGCGCTCTTCTCCGACATCGACGACGAGCAGAACCGGCGCGAAGTGCTCGACATTCTCGAGGGCTTCATCGAGATTCAGGGCGTCGCCGTCACACCCGTGCGACGGCGTTCGCTCGAGAACGCGATGCACTCGGTCGCGGCGCTGCCGCCGCACCTGCGCTCGCTCAAAGCGTTTTACGAGCTGGTTCAGGATCCCGAGGGAACGCTGCGGCCGGCACTCTACGTCTACACGCGCGCGGGCGTCCTCGGGCCGACGCTCGATTGCGAGGTCGATTCGTTCGCGACCGGGCTTTTCAACGTCGTCGAGATCGGCCGCATCTTCTCGATGTCGTCGAAATATCTCATTCCGGTGCTTACGGTCATGTTTTGGAAAGCGCGCACGCAGGTGCGGCGGCTCAAAGAGACGACCGGCAATTACGACTATCACTGGCTCTTCGAGATCGACGAAGCGCACACGCTGCTCGGCCATCCGCTCGGTCAGCGCTTCATTCAAGACCTCTTCAAGATGGGTCGCAAAGAGAAGATGGCCCTCGGATTGTGGTCCAACGCCGCGAGCGACTTCGCACGGTCGGCGATCCTCAACGACGTGCTCGAGGCTTGTAAGACGCGGTTCTTCTTCAAGAACAACGACGTTCTCGACGACGAGAAGGTACGCGGTCTGTACGCCGATCTCGGCCTGTCCCGTCGCGGCATCGAGCTACTGCCGGAGATCCCGCCGTATTCGCTGATGCTCCACCAGCCGGGCAGTCACGAACTGCAGACGATCCGCTGGGCGTTCGATCGTGCCTGGCTCGCCGTGATCGGCCGCTCTCGCGATTCGGATAATCGCCGTCTCGACGACTTCATGCTTCGTTATCCGAACACGTGGCGTGAAGAGCTGCTGCGCTTCGAAGGCGTCGACGAACGCCTCATCGCCGAGCTAACCGGCCTTCTCGATGCGGCCCGTCGCGCGAAAGATTCTCTGACGCTATCGAGTACTGCTTCCTAGTCGCTGAGACACGTCTCCAAACGCCTGTCCCATATTCGTACGTCTTCTAAGGAGGTTGCAATGAAAAATCTACATCCGGCGCAGTTGCTCTTGTCTTCGATTGCGCTCGCGTCCTTTTTGGTGGTCGCAGCGAGACCGGCTAATGCGGTACTCGGAGTGGGTGACATCGTCGAAGTCGCCGGTGATACCGCAAATTTGCCACACTGGGTTTTGCAGGCCGCGCATATGGTGAGCGAGCTTAATAATCAGATAACTCAGATCGAGAATGAAAAAACTCGAATTCAGCAAGAAGTCGCTGAAGTGGAACACATAAGCAATCTCTCGATCTCGGACGGGCGAGCGGCTGATCTGAAAAACTTTGCGGCGCATGCGAGTTCTTACGGTAGCGGTACGACGTCGTCTACCCAGGCCGTCCAATTGGCGGCGGACGTTATCGGTGGTTCTAATGGGGCTTTGCAGCCTGCACGACTTCAGAGTCTTATCAACGACATTCGTGGCGCCACCGGGGCGAATGCCTCTCGTGATGCACAGCAGGAAGGTCTCGCCACGGTAGCATCGAGCGTTCAGGAACTCGCGGTACTCGATGCGGCCAAAATCTCGCAAGAACAGCAAAATTATCTCGAAGCGTTGAATCGGCGCGCGCAGCTGACGGATACGCTCAGCACGAATCCGACCGACGACTTCGGTTACTGATCGCTTACGATTTCGATGCACGAGATCGATCTCGGGACCATCGATGCGAACACCGGGAAGCTCAACGAGTTGCTCGGTGATGCCGATGCACGTCTTCGGCAGGGGAAATTTCACATCGTCGGGAGTCGGGACGAGCGCGGCGGCGTTCGCGGCGGAGCGCTCGTGCAGCACGTCGGCAACGATCAGTGGTCGGTATATCTGCTGAACGAACAGCAGCTGGAAAAAGTGGCTCAGCGTCAGCTCCAAGAGCTCGGGCGCGAATCGGGCGGGGTGGGCCGAGCGGGGTCGGAGATGACGACGGAGGCCGGCATCACGCTCGCCGCACATGCGCTCGGGCCGGTCGGCATGGTCCTCGGACCCATCGCGGAAGTAACCTCGATCGCGGGGTCCGCACTCGGTCTCGGCGGCGATTCCGCAGCGACGAAGATCGCACGGAAACTAGCCGCGGACGGCGTCGCGCCGAGCGACGTATCGCAGGTCGCGCAGGAAGTGCGGTCGACCACGAGCGACCCGAACGGCTTTGCGGATGCCGTGCAAGGTCGCTCGTCCGAGACCGACGGCCGGCAACAACCGGATCGCGCGAGTTTTCGAGGCGACGTCTCGGCAAGCAACGACAAACCGGGCGAGAGAACGCTCGATTCGTCGGTCGCACGACGTCCGTCGGTCGGCGTCGGAAACGATGCGTCTCTCGAGCAGCAGGCTCCGCCCGACGAGCACGCGACCGCAATGGACGGACAATCGCCTCACGCCGACCAGTTCGCCGCGACCGCTCGTTCGATCGATTCGTCGAACGAGGCGCCTAGCGTCGTCGTTCCGGATCGAAGCGCGTACGCGCTCCCGGTAGCGAGGCAACGCGCTTCTACTCGAGCTGCGTCCGACTCGCTCGGGCTCGAGCGTTAAGCGTGGGACGCAACGCGCCGACGATCGACCGACCGACTCGCATCGGCGAACGTCCGTTATCGGTCTTCGTGCCGATCGCCGGTGCGATCGGTCTCGTGCTGGCGAACGAGACGTTCACCGAGATCCTCGCCTATCGGCTGCGCTATAATCCGTCGCTCGGTCCGCACCTGTGGCTTCTCTACCCGCCGTATGCTTGGATGACGTGGGTCGTCAAATTCTATCAGCTCGTCGAACGCGTCTTACGCCATCCCGTCGCCGTCTATCCGAAGGTCGTCTACGCCGCATTTACGCCGCTCTTCCCGATGGCGTTCGTCTCGGTGCTCGTCGGGGCGCTCTTCGTCGGCGCCGTAGCGCTCATCGTGCAGCGAAACGGCGGCGATGCCGGCGATCTCAACGACTCGGGTTCGAATTGGGCCTCCGCGGCGACGGCGAAAGCGGATCGACTCTTGGACGCGAAGGCCGGCCCGATCATCGGCGGCTTCGACTCCGCGGGCGGCTCGAAGCCGCTGCGGTATCAGGGCGAGCTCGGCATCTCATACGTCGAGCCGCCCGGCGGCGGCAAGAGTTCGTTCTTGAAATCGAATCTTCTCATCCCGCTGCGTCACGCCGACGCGGGCTCGTGGTCCGAGTCGAAGCGCCGGACGCATCCGTGGGGCGAGGAGCCGGTCATCATCGCCTCGGATCCGAAGTTCGAGCTCTTCCGCGAGACGTCGGGTTATCAGTCGCGCGTGCTGAAGAAGAACGTCCACCTTCTCGCCCCGCTCGGTGTCGGCGGGAACGTCGACGTGCCGGAAGAGGCGCTCGCGTCCTACAATCCGTTTTGGAGCATCCGACTCGGGACGGATCGCGGCTTCCAAGACTGCTACTTCCGCACCCTCGCCATCGTCGACGGCGAGGGCGAAGGGCTCAAGACGCATTGGGATCGCACGGCCCTCGCATGGGGTGCGGCGGTCATCGAAAAGCTCGGCTATCGCGCGCTGACCACGGGAGACTACGAGTCGTTCTCGCTGCCGGGCTTACTGGAATACGTCTCGGCGTTCAAGACCTTGGAAGATCTGCTCGATCACATGCTCGAGACGTCCGACGATATCGCCGGCGTGTTCGGGTGGGAGGAGCTCAAAGCCGACGGCACGGTCGGGGCCGCCCGCGTGAAGCCGTCGATCGCACAGGCGTGCCGCGAGATGTACAACAAAGACGAGCGCGAGCGCGGCGGCGTGTATTCGACGTTCATCGCTTTTCTCGCACCGTACCGTTCGGAGATCTTGCACCGCTTCTCGAAGCGCTCGACGTTTTCGTGGCGCGACATGGCGAACGACGGCGAGTCCGCATCGGTCGTCTACCTCGGAATGGACCCGATGGACATTCCCAAGCTCCGACCGTATCTTCGCATGGTGGTCGGCGACGCCGTCGAGGAACTCACGTCCGGCGGGACGCAGGATGTCGGCGGTCGCAGCGCACGCGGTAATCTGCGTCCGACGATCTTCGCGATGGACGAGGCGGCCGCATGGCGCAAACTTCAGGAGATCGAGCACGGCTCGGGATATTTCCGCGGATACGGCGTCTATTTGTGGCTGATCTGGCAATCGGTCGCACAGCAAAAGCGGTACTACGGCAACGATAACCTGCTCGACGAGACGATGGACGTGCTGATCTACGGCCGGCCGAAGACGTCCGACGGCGCCCTCGCCATTCAGAAGATGCTCGGCGAACGCACGGAGCTCGTGCGCAAACGCAGTACCTCGGGCGGACGATTCGCCCTGATGGCGTCGCAGGCGCAAGAGACGCTCGACATGATCACCATGCCGCTGCTCTCCGAGAAAGAGATCATGCAGATCGAGCGAGACCGGTACGTCGCGATCTTCAACGGCCACAACTACTTCTTGCGCAAGTGGGAGTATTTCAAGAATAAGGCGCTCGCGGCGCGGGCGAAGATTCCGTACGTGCGCGAGCCCGCGCCGACGCGTGCGGGAGCGCCGCTGTTCGTCGAAAGCGTCGAACGGGGGCTGTCTCCGGCCGCGCTGACGCGTTGGCGCGCGTATCGTGCGTACGTCGAAGAGTATCACGCGGGCAAACGCAGTCCGCGATCGAACGGCTCGGGTTTCGTCGACGTCTCGGCCGATTCGCCCGAAGCGGCGATGCGTAATGCCGTGGCGGCGAGCCGTCATGTTTAACGTTCGCGGTTCGAGTCAGGTCATCGAATTCGCGAAGCCGGGCGCCGCGATCGTCGCGCCTACCGCCCCGCCCGCCGCCCTCGATCCGAACGTCGAACTCGACCGGGCTCGCTTTTATGCACTCCTCGGTCCGTTGCGGGAGTTTCTCGATCGCGACCTCGTCACGAACGTGACGGCAAACGAGGATGGTCGCATCTTCGTCGAAGAGTTCGGCAAGGGAAAATACCTCGCTCCGAATTCGATGGACGAGCGTCAGCGTTCGGCGCTCATCTCGTATCTCGCGAATTCCGAATTCGGTCGTGCGATGGATCACTTGCACTCGCGACTGCAGTGCGATCTTCCGCTGTACGGATGCCGCGTTCAGGCGTTCTGTCCGCCCATCAATCGGTGGTCCCTCGTCATCCGGGTGCATTCGAAGCATGTCATTCCGATGGAAACGTACGTGCGAGGCGGCGAGATGTCGCCCGCTCACGCGGCGTACCTGACCGAGGCGATCGCCGCCGAAATGAACATCGGGGTCTCCGGATCCGTGAATTCGGGCAAGACGACGCTGCTGAACGCCTTGCTGCATAAAAAGGCCGAACTGCATGCAAACGCTCGCGGCGTGATCGTCCAAGACCGCCGGGAACTCAAGTACGATAATTTCGAGGACGTCCTGCCGCTCATGGCACGAGTCGATCAAGCGCATCACGAGAGCAACGGTGCCGTCGTCAGATACACGTACGAGTTTTCCGACGCTCTCGAGGACGCGCTCCGGTCGAACGGCGATTTCTTGGTGTGGGGCGAGGTCCGAGACGGGTTCAGTGCGCTCGGTCTTACGATGGCGCTCAACACCGGTACGAAGGGTCTCATGATGACGACGCACGCCAACAGCTGCGTCGACACGCTCTTCCGCCTCGAAGACCTCCTACGGCTCAACGGCAAGATGCCGATTCGCCGCATGATCGCCCGCGTCGTCGACGTTCTGGTGTTCATGGAACGCGACCGCGCGACAGGGCGGCGGCGCGTAACCGAAGTCGCTCGCGTTCACGGCGTCGACGACGCCGACAATTACATCCTTGAGGAGATTCCGGCATGAGACTCGACGAGCGGATGCATCGTTTCGAACCGGTCGAGGCATCGACGCCGGCGGCGCCCGTTATCGTGCCGCCGACGAACATCGCCGGTCGGCTGGCGCTTCTCGGCATGCGATTCGTCGAGCGCGCGTCGCATGCGATCGCGGTCGGGTTGGTTCGTTATCCGCTACAGGCTCGTCTCGTCATCGGATGCCTACTCGTTCTATCCATATTGATGATGTTCACGCACCACGCTCGCGCGCAAGCCGTCATGCAGCCGCCACCGATCCCGACCGGCCCATCGCTGCTGCAAGACGAGATAAACGTCGTCTACGATCTCGAGACGAACTGGGGTATCTTCGACAAAGCGCTCGGACTCGCGGCAACGCTGTTCGCGTCGCTCGCGGTATTGAGCGTTATGGTTGCCGGCGTGTCGTATTACATCAACAACCAATCGATCAAAGGCCTCGGGCAGTTGATCTTGACCCGCGTATTAAGTCTCGGCATTCCGTTCCTGATCATAACGACCGCGCCGACGCTGTTTCCGCTCGTCGCACTCGTCGGCTTGCACGTCGCCGATACGGTCACGGGACAATCGAATGCGGCCGTCGCTCAGATGCCGATCGACGGACTCCCGTCTCCCGATAACGTCCAGGGCGCGCTTACCGACGTGTTCTACAACACGTGGGCGGGTGTCGACGGCTACAATCAGATTCAGATCTCGCCGCGTAGTATCGTAAGCGAAGGGGTCGTGATCGCGTGGCCGCTCGTGCAGGTCTGGCAGAAACTTTCGACGGCGCAACCATGTACGAAAACCGGTCCCGACGGTACGTGCCTCAACAATCCGGACTATCAGCAGGATCAGATGCTCATGGGCTTCGTGCTCACGATCGCGATCGGTATCATCGCCATGTTCACGTTCATCGCGGTGGAGTTGATCCTCGCGTACATACAAATCTACCTCGTTCTGCCGGTCGCCGCTTTTTCGCTCGGCTTCCTCGGCTCGCCGGCGACGCGCCATTTCGGCGAAGGGTATTGGAACGTGGTCGCGCAGTCGCTGTTGCGCTTCGTCTCGATCGTGTTCGTGATCGGCTTCGCGTGTGTCTTAGCGGAGAAATGGGACGGCGACTTCAGCGTGATGGAACAAGCCGTTCTCAACAAGGCCGGTACCGGGGGAAGCTACGGCGTACTCAAACTCGCCGTATCGGCACTCATCGTCACCGGCTCGCTCTTCGTCATCGTGCGAGCGCTGCCCGGAATGTTCGCGGCCGTCCTTTTCGGTGGCCCGGGCTCCGGAGCGGAGGGTCTCGCCAATACCGAGGGCCAGGCGAATATGATCGGTTCTCGCACCGGTCCGGGATCGATATCGAGAACCGGGCGCGCCAACCCAGGCACCGTCTCGCCCGTCGTTCGGCCCTATGGGGGGCTCTGATCTGTGAGGCGCTTCCGAACCGCGTGGGTCGCGGTATCCGTCGCGCTCCTCGTGGCCTCCACGATGCGCGGTTCCGTCGACGCTGCGGCCCGGTCGTACGTTGCCGCCGCGCTCGCGGGAGATTCTCGAACGCAGCTCGTGTTGCACGGCGATTGTACGGGCATCGTCGATCAACTGCGATCGGGTGCCGCTCGAAACGACGAAACGTCGCTCCATCTTCTGGCGCAGGCCTACGCGCGGGGATGCGGGGTACGTTTGGACCAGCGGCAAGCCGGCGCGATCTATAAGCGTATTCTCACGTTGCGGGCGAGCGACCCGATGGCGAACGGCTACCTCACGCTCTACGGTGACGGTCGCCGGAAAGACTCGAATCGCGCAGTCGCGTTCTTTCGCCAAGCGTTACGGCAAGGCGATCCGTTCGCGGGATTGGAGTTATATGAGGCCGGAACGGGAATCCAGGCGCATCGATGGGCGCTGGCTGCGGCTCGAGGCGGCGACGTGGTCGCGAAGGTTGCGGCTGCTTCCGATTACATGCAGGGGTTAATGCAGACGCCGCTCGACCGGCCTCGCGGTTTGCAAATGCTGCGCGAAGCGAATCCCGAGACGAACCATTTTGCTGCGCTTCGCCTTGCGACCGCGTATCAGTTCGGCATTGGCGTTCCGCAAGATTTGCAAAAAGCCGAGTATTATCTCAAGCTCTCGGTACGGTTAGGTAACACCTATTCCGAAGCCGCTCTCGGCGTGTTCTATTGTCAAACGCGCAATGCCGGGGCGGCGGCGTCCGATAGCGTACGGCTGATCAAGGACGCGCAGTCTCATTTGTACTATCGAGCCGACGTCCAAACGTATCTCGCGGACGTCTATATTTTCAACGTCGGCGTGCGGCCCAACTATGCGCTCGCGATACCGCTCCTCAAAGAGGGCATCGCCGGTCAGCTGCCCGACGCGATGGACAACTTAGCGTACCTGAAATTCAACGGGTACGGCGAGCCGGTCGATTTCGCCGGTGGCATTCGGTTACTACGGCAAGCCGCCGCGCTCGGCGATGCGTACGCAAAGACGCAACTCGCAGACGTACACATCGATGAGGCGCAAGATGCCGTGATTCCCGATTCGAGCATGGCCGAGTACAATTATCAGCAAACGATGCAGCGACTGTCGCAGCCTCCGAACCAGATGCCGTACCCGGGTAGCCCGGCGTACCAGAACGTGAACGGATCGGGCGAGTAACGCACGTAGGGTCCCGCCATTAAGGTCACGCCATTCGTAGCGATCGTGAGGCCGCATGGATCCCATCGATAACGACTCGAACGCCGGTACGTTCGACGATATCATGCGAAGATCGGGCGTGCCGGCGAGGGCACGTTCGTTCGGCGGAAACGAAAGCACGTTCGAGCGAACGCGGCGCGTCATAGCGACGGCTCGCGGCGGTTTCGAAGATCTTCGCCCCGAGGACGGTATTTTGGAGACCGCGACGACCGTCTATAAAGTCGTCGACGATGCGAGCTGTGACGTCACCGTCATCGGTGATATCGCGATGATCGGTGCGATCGCGTTCGAGCGTTCGAAGAATCTCTGTATCGTCGCGCCGGGTCTACGCTTCGAGATCGCGTCTCGCATATCGGCACTCTGCCAAGCAGACTACTTCCGCTACAAGGCGTTGAGGGTGATTCTCGCCACGTCGCAGATGCAGATCGAACGCACGGTCGCTGCGATGGAGGCGGCTCGCCCGGCGTCACCGTCACACCATGACGAGCAGAGATATTGGTCGGCTGCCGCGACGGTTATGCTCTGGAGTGCGATCGCCGCCGGCTTCTATTTTCTCGTCCGTATGGTTCTTCCGCACTCGTACGTAAATCCGTTCGTCGCATTGCCGTTCTGGTTCCGTGCCTTCTACGGTCCTCACGTCATGAACGTGAAGGCGAAGGCCGCTAGCGGTCCGAGACGGCGGCTGACCGAGGTGAACGCGCGAATCGCACCCTCGTTCGCGGTCGCACTGTTGCTCGCGATCGTCGTCCTCCCGGTCGCCATCGTGTATCTTACCGCAGCCGCCATCGTTATCCATATCGCCGCACTCGCGTCTCCGACGTGCGCGCGAATCGTCGTGACGACGTGTTCGCGTTTGCCGCGGGCGCTGCAGGTATGATGTCGACCGGCGGAGCGTGGGGGGCGTCGACTCGCGCACGGATCGCTTAGGTTTTAGGTTGCGGCGTATCGCAGCACTCGTCGCGATCCGAACGGCCTCGGTACAGACGGCCGCGGTGAACGTTCCGACGTATCCGTAATCCGAATCGACGTCGGAAACTCCGAGCGAGACGATGTTTGGCCTTCCGGCGCGCGTTCCGACGGTTCCGCGTCGTTCACGCCGAGCGGCCGTAGCCGATAGCCGCGAGGACGCGCTGCGTTGCGAGACCGTCTTCGAACGTGGGAAGCTGCGCGGCCGTGCCGTCGATACGTGCCGCGAAGGCATCGAGCATCGTCACGAATGCGGGCAGGTTGGCGTGTGCGGCGGAGAGGTGCGCGTGCGGCTGCGGGGTGAGATCGAGTTCGGCCGTCTCTTCGTCGTCGACGACGTACGTCGCGAGCTCGAGCAGATTCGGACCGCTCGCGACGCCGGTACGTCGTTCGCCGTGCACGGCGATCGTCGCGCCGTCGGCGGCGCGGGTGCCGTCGAACGAGACGACCCCGACGAGCCCGTCGCCGTAGTCGATCGTCGCGAACGAACCGTCGGCGACGTCGCTCGCGAACGTCCCGTCCTTCCCGGTGCGTACGGGGTTTGCCGTTCGTTCGTAGCCCGTCGAGGCCGCGGGAGTGCGGCCGGCGAGCCAGTTCGCCTGATCGACGAGGTGCGACAGAAACGCGCCGGTCGCGCCGCCGCCGCGCGCGCGCTCGAACCACCAGGAGTTCGCGCGCTCGACGTCCGCGCGCAGGGTGCCGTTCGCGAGCGTCACCTCGATCGCGCGCAGCGCGCCCAGATGTTCGTTGCGCGCGAGTTCGTACAGTGCTTGACGTTCGGGCGTGTAGCGGAATTCGTGCGCGATCGCGCAGACCGTTCCGGCCGATCGCGCGGCGGCGAGCATCTCTTCGGCCTCCGCGACGTCGAGCGCCATCGGCTTCTCGCAGAGCACGTGCAGGCCGCGCGCGAGCCCGGCGAGCGTCGCGGTGCGGTGTTCGAAGGGCGGCGCGGCGATCGAGAGCACGTCGAGCTCGGCCCGCGCGAGCATCTCGTCGAGCGTCGCGTAGGCGTTCGGGATCTTCCGCTCGCGCGCGACCTTTTCGGCGTTCCTCGGCGACGCGATCGCGACGACGTCGAAGCTCCCCTGAGCGACGAACGCCGGCGCGTGCACCGTGCCGCCGAAGCCCGATCCGAGGATGCCGACGCGCAGTTTACGACCCATGCGGCTCCACTTCTGCGAGACGGCCGCAAAACAGTTCGGAACGGCGCGCGCTCACGCGGCCGCGGCGGCCGCGAAGAGTTCGCAGGCGCGGTCGAGCTGCGCGCGCGTCGCGACGGCGGGCGGTGCGAACG
>CAZZZK010000034.1:0-14436 GCA_964658555.1 Vulcanimicrobiota bacterium
AGACGGCCGTCGCGTATCGGCGCGCGAGCGCTTGACTCTGCATCAGCGCCGGTCTCCGGCGTCGGCGACGTCGACCGCATCGGCGATCATGCGCCGATTCGTCGCATCGTCGACGCGCGTCGCCGCTTCGCGCGCGATCGCGACCGCGCGCTCCAGAAGGTCGCCTCGAAAGCGCTCCCGGGCCGCGGCGCGCGAGCGGTCGAGCTCGCCGTCGGCGTTGCGCAGGATACGTTCGCTCTCGTTTCGCGCGTTCGCCGCGATGCGCTCGCGGACGCGTGCGGCCTCGCTCTGGCCGCGCGCGAGGATCTCGTTCGCATCGCTATCGGCCTTCGTCACGTCGGCGCGCGCCGATTCGATCGCCGCCTTCGCTTCGTCCCGCCGCTGCTCGGCTTCGGCGAGTTCGGCGTTCTTGCGCCGCTGCGACGCGATGACGTTCGGCGTGATGAAGCGGCGCCATAACAGGACGAGCACGACGACGAACGCGATCGCCGCGACCGCCTGACTGTAGAGCGCGAGCGATTCGTAGAATCCGTCGCTCACGCGCGCGCTCCGGTCGCCCGGTCGAGCAGCGTCTTCGCGAGCGCCTCCGAGAGCGCGCCCTCGTTCGCCTTCGCGGCCTCGTATTCGCGCTCGACCGTCCGCCGCGCGTCTTCCGCGACGCTCGAGGCCCGTTCCGTCGCGACGGCGACGATCCGATCGGCGTCGGCCTCGGCGGCGCCGCGAGCTCCGACGATCGCCTCTTCGGCCTTCCGGCGTGCGGCGGCCCGCCGGCCGTCGGCCTCGCCCCGAAGCTCGCGGCTCTGACGCTCGAAGCGCTCGAGATCGTTCTTCACGCTATCGATATACTCACGGCGCTTCTTGAGCGCCGCACCGACCGGTTTCAAGAAGACGACGTCCAAGAGCGCGATGAAGATCGCGAAGTTGAGGAGCTGAACCCAGAACGTACCGTCGACGGAAAGGAACATCGAACCCTGATTAGTGGGACAGGTGGGACAGAAGGTTCGGAACGTTCACGACGACGAGCAGCAGATAGAACGCGAGCCCGAGACCGATGATCGGGAACGCTTCGAGGACGCCGACGCCGAGGAACAGGAACGTGAAGATGTTCGGGCGCGCCTCGGGCTGGCGGGCGATCGCTTCGACGGCCTTGGAGGCGACGATGCCGTCTCCGACGGCCGAGCCGAGGGCGACGCCGAGGATGATGAGACCGAACGCGAGGATCGCCGCGGCGGCAACTAAGCTCTCTGAGCTCACGTGATAGAACCTTTCTCGAGTGTACGGAGGTCCGGGAAGGCCCGGCCTATGCGTTGTTGAGTGCTGCGGCCGGAGCCGGTGCCGAGCCCGTGGTGGGCTTCGCAGGCGACGCATGGTCGTCCGCGTGCTCGTCGTGCGAGGTCGAGAGGGAGAGATACACGATGCCGAGCAGCGTGAAGACGAACGCCTGGATCGTCCCCACGAAGAAGTTGAAGAACTGGATGAAGAACGGCAGGATGCTCACCGCGATCGAGAGCGGGAACGGGCCGATGAACACCTTCGCCGTCGTGATCGACGCGATGATGATGAAGAGCAGCTCGCCGACGAAGATGTTGAAGAAGAGGCGCAGCGCGAGCGTCGCGGGCCGGCCGATCTCCTCGAGGAGATTGATCGGGAACAGCACCGGAAACGGCTTGAAGAAGTGCGCGAACGCCCCCATCCCGTTCTGCCGGATGCCGACGACCCACGTCATCACCCAGACGAAGAGCGCGAGCGGCAGCGCGGTGTTGAGGTCGCCCGTCGGCGATCCGCCGAACGGCAGGCCGAACGCCTTGAACGGAAAGATCCCGAATTGATTGAGGAGGAAGACGAAAACGAAGAGCCCGATGAAGAACGGCACGAACGGCTCGCCGCCGCGGCCGAGCGACCCGTAGACCATGTCGGCGACGTACGACACGATCCCCTCGAACACGGTCTGCGTCTTATTCGCGGCCGTCGACCGGTAACTGCGGCCGACGTACGCCAGCACCACGAGCGCGACGATCATGGCGAGCCAGGTCGTGACGATCGTATCGCCGTGTACCGTCCCGAGGAGCGGGAGATGCCACAGGGTGTGGCCGCCGATCTCTTCTTTCAACCTAGCTTCGTCCGGACTGCGCGCGCGACGAGTGCCGCGTAGAGCGCGAGGGGCATGAAAAACCCGAGAAAATACGCGGCCATCGTCCACCACGGCCCGTGGAGTGCGAATTCGACGGGCACGATCCCGAAGACGCCGATACGGAGAATGCTGGACACGACGAACGTCGAGACACTGCGATGATCGGCGAGCCGTTCGTTGCCGCGCATCGTGAGCAGGGCGTTGACGATCCCGCACCCGACGCCGACGAGCAATGCGACGGCGGCGACCGGTGACTTCGTCGTAACGGCGAGCGCGCCGACCAACGCCAAAAGGATGGACCACGCAGCCATCGGTCGTTTGCGATCGTAATAAGCACGCAATTCGGCCTCTGACACGGCGCATTCGCTTTACGGGTTCCCGGTTGCGTTCCCTCTCTGGAACGGCGGAGTTTTCGTTCGCATTTTCGGATCGTGCCATCGGAAACGGGAGCGCGCCGGCGGCCGGATCGTCGTCCCTACGGGCCTTCGGCGGCGAATTCCGCCGGGTAGTCGCCGCCGCGCAGCCGCCCGAGGAGCCACGCGACGATGCGCTCCGACGCGCGCCCGTCGCCGTACGGATTGCTCGCGCGCGACATGCGCGCGTAGGCGATCTCGTCGCGCAGGAGCCGCGTCGCCGCGGCGACGATCGCCGCGCGATGCGGGCCGACGAGCTCGAGCGTCCCGGCTTCGAGTCCCTCGGGCCGCTCGGTCTCGTCGCGCATGACGAGCACGGGTTTTCCGAGGCACGGCGCCTCTTCTTGTAAGCCGCCGCTATCGGTGAGGACGATCCGCGAGCGCGCGATCGAATGCACGGTGACGTCGTACGGCAGCGGATCGACGAGCGCGATCCCCGGTATCGCGCCGAGCCGCGCGCGGACGATCGGGCCGACGTGCGGGCTCGGATGGACGGGGAAGAGGATCTGCGGCCGCTCGGGGAGCGCCGCGATCTCCGCGAGCGCGTCGCAGATCTCCGCGATCTTCGCGTGATTTTCGCGGCGGTGCGCCGTCACGAAGATCCACGGCCGCTGCGGATCGAGCGCCGCCCAGGCGGGCGCGCGCACGAGCGGATCCGCGCTCGCCACCCGCAGGAACGCGTCGATCACCGTGTTGCCGGTGACGATCACGTCGGCCGGATCGACGTTCTCCGCTTCGAGATTGCGCCGCGAACGTTCGGTCGGCGCGAAGTGGAAGCTCGCGAGCCGGCCGGTCAGCCGGCGGTTCATCTCCTCGGGGAAGGGCTCCCAGATCGTCGAGGTCCGCAGCCCCGCCTCGACGTGGCCGACCGGGATCTTCGCATAGAACGCGGCGAGCGCGGCCGCGGTACTCGTCGACGTGTCGCCGTGGACGAGCACGACGTCCGGCCGCCGCTCGCGCAGCACGCGTTCCATCCCCTCGAGGACGCGCGTCGTGATCTGCGTGATCGTCTGATCGTGACGCATGACGTCGAGGTCGTCGTCCGGTGCGATCGCGAAGAGCGCGAGCAGATCGTCGAGCATCTGTCGATGCTGCGCGGTCACGCAGACGAGCGGCTCGATCCCGGCATGCGCGCGCAGCGCGTGCACGACCGGCGCCATCTTGATGGTATCGGGGCGCGTGCCGAATACGGTCATCACGCGCAGCGCTCGAGCCGCCATCGACGTTTTCCGAGGTGCCTAGAGGATGCCGGCGATGCGGATGTGGTGCGGCGCGCCCGACGAGAGCAGCCACGCGACCATGCCGAGCACGAACGAGACGGCGTAGATCAGCAGCACGGCCTGCTTCACGTTCAGTCCGAATCGAAAGACGAGGATGTGATGGAAGTGCCCGCGGTCGGGTTCGGTGATCGCGCGCCCCGCGCGCAAACGTCGCACGATCGCGGCGGCCGTATCGAACACCGGGAGCGCGAGCGCGACGAGCGGCACGATGAGGCTGACGGCGACCGCGACCTTCGCCGTGATGAGCAGCGAACTCGTCGCGAAGACGTAACCGATGAAGAGCGAGCCCGTATCGCCGAGGATGATCTTCGCGGGATTGAAGTTCATCGGCAGGAAGCCGAGCGCGCCGCCGATGAGCGCGCAGAGGACGAGCGCCGCGCCGATGTGGCCGTGCATGGACGCGATCGCCAGCAGAAAGATTCCGGAGATCGCGGTCACGCCCGCGAGCAGCCCGTCGAGGCCGTCGAGAAAATTGATCGCGTTCATCATGCCGAGATACCAGACGAGCGTGAGCGGATAATCGACGTACGGCGGCAGCACGACGTATTGCGCCGTCCCCGGCACTTTGAAATCGGGGATGTGAAAGCCGTAGATCATCGAGATGACCGCGACGACGATCTGCGCGAGGAATTTCGTGCGCGGACGCATCCCCATGATGTCGTCCCACACGCCGACGAGCATGATGAGCGTCCCGCCGAAGAGCAAGCCGAAGAAGTCCTGCGTATCGTTCGCGCTGTGGAAGAGCGCCGTATGCAGCGCGAATCCGATCGCGACGAAGAGCGCGGAGACGACGCCGAGATAGACGGCGAGCCCGCCGATGCGCGGCTTCGGTTCCGCATGCATGCGCCGGTCGTCGACGACGTCGAGCGCGCCGACCTTGAGCGCGAGCTTGCGAACCTGCGGCGTCGCGACGAACGCCGTCAAAAATGCGGTCAGGACGGTCAGCGTGTAGAGCGCCTGCAGATTCACGAACGGCCGCCCGCGCGCGCGCCTTCGAGCGATGCGAACGGCACGAGCGCGACGCCCGCCTCGGCGAGCAGCCGCTGCGAGAACGTATCGGCGTACGGGGCGTCGTACACGATCCGCACGATCCCCGCGCTGATGAGCAGCTTCGCACAGTTCACGCACGGCTGATGCGTGCAATACGCGGTCGCGCCCTCCAAGCCGACGCCGTGCAGCGCGCCCTGCACCACGGCGTTCGCTTCCGCATGCGTCGAGCGCACGCAATGATCGTCGACGAGCTCGCAGCCGATCTCGGCGCAATGCGCGACGTGGCGCGGCGCCCCGTTATAGCCGGTCGTCAGGATGCGATGATCGCGCACGAGGACCGCGCCGACGCTCGCGCGCGGACAGGTCGCCCGCGTCGCGACCGTTCGCGCGACGTCCATGAAGTATTCGTCCCAGCCCGGCCGCATCGCGCTTACGATCCGCGCCTCGAAAGATGACCCACCGCGCGGCGTTTCACCGCACGTCGCGCCGGACCCGTCCGGGACGGCCGCGGCCGGGAAGCGCGGCGATTGGTTCGGTAGCTTAGCGTCCCGGGCGCGCGCGGCTCACCGCGAGCGGCGGTAGCTCGCCGGGACCGACGTCGCGCTGCCGAACATCCGGTCGCCGGCGTCGCCGAGGCCGGGCGCGATGTAGCCGTGATCCGTCAGCCGTTCGTCGATCGCGCACGTCACGACGCGCGCGCTCGGATGGCGCTCGAGGAGATGCGCGATCCCGGCGGGGGCGGCGATCAGGCAGAGCAGCGCGATCTCCGTCGCGCCCCGCTCGGCGAGGACGTCGAAGGCGGCCGCACTCGAATGCCCCGTCGCGAGCATCGGATCGAGCGCGAACACCGGATCGCCCGCGAGCCGGTCGGGAAGGTTCGCGTAGTACGGGACCGCCTCGAGCGTCTGCGGATCCCGAAAGAAGCCGAGGTGCGCGACGACCGCCTCGTCGATCACGGCGAGAAAGCCGGGCAGCAGGCCGAGCCCCGCCCGCAGGATCGGCGCGACGACGGGCCGCCGCGCGATCCGCGCGACGCGCGCCCGCTCGAGCGGCGTGACGACCTCGGCCTCGCGAACGGCGAGCCCGCGCGTCGCCTCGTAGGCGAGGAACGTGCCGAGCTCTTCGACGAGCCGCCGGAAGACGGGCGGCCGGGTCTCCGCATCGCGGACGCGCGCGAGGCGATCGGCGACGGCGGGATGGTCGACGACGCGCACGCGTTCCACGTCCCCCGACTTCACGGCGGGGATCGTCAATCGCTTCTCGTCCGTCGAACGTTCGTAACGGCAGTAGCGAGTAGGGCTCGCCGCGTACTCCGTACACCCGCTCCCCTCGTCAGCCAGGAGATCAACGCCAATGCGTCCATCCGATTTCGCACGAACGATCGCGGCTGCCGGGCTCACGCTCTGCGCGTCGGCGGCGCTCGCCGCGTCGTCCCCGGCGAACTCGTTCGTCGGAACGTACAACATGACGACGTCCGGCGGCGGCGGCGTGCGCTCGACCGAGATCCGTCTGATGAAGGACGGCGAAGCCGTGATGAAGACCGAGTCGTCGGCGCTCTCGATGCGTCCCGAGGCGCGCGCCGCGATGCCGCCGATCATCGAACGCGGAACGTGGCACCGGCAAGGGTCGCGCGCGATCGTGCACATCATGTCGACGAGCAACGTCGCCGTCTCGGATCCGTCGCAAAAGCCGACGTTCTCCGACATCGCGTTCTCGCTGCAAGGGTGCATCCTGCACCTCGAATCGAGCGAAGGGTCGGCCGGCGGCTTAGACTTTACGAAGCATGCGTGCCGCTGACGTAGCGCTTCACGAGTGAGACGTTCGTGCGCGCGGTCAGCACGTGATCGCGCCACGCACCGTCGATGAAGAGATAATCGCGCGCGTAGCCTTCGACGGAGAACCCGAGCGCGCTCAGGAGCCGTCCGCTTCGCAGATTATGCGGCTGATAGTTGGCCTCGATGCGATGCAGGCCGAGCGTCGAGAAGCCGTAGTCGACGACCGCGCCGACCGCCTCGCGTCCGAGCCCGCGGCCCTGTTCCGCGGCGTCGAGCGAGTAGCCGAGGATCGCGCTCTCCGCGACGCCGCGCGTGATCTCGTGCAGGTTGATGCAGGCGACGATGCGGCGGCCCGCGTGCGGCGTCGCGACGTAGCGCGAGCGGGAACCGGCTCGCCCCTCGTGCCGCGCGTTCTCGACGAACGACCGCCAATACGGCAGCGTCTCGAAATCGGGCGCCCGGCTCGGTTCCCACGGCGCGAGATGCTCGCGATTACGGACGTAATATGCGAGCAGCTCTTCCTCGTCGCCGCGCTCCACCGCACGAACGATGAGGCGCGGCGTGCGGATCACGGAACGTCGAAGCGCGACGTCAATTCCGCCACGCGGTCGCGCAGGCGTTCGATCTGCCGACGCTCGCCGACGTCGGTGAGCGCCTCGCCGACGATCTTCCCGATCTCGCGCGCTTCGGTCGGCCCCATGCCGCGCGTCGTGATCGCGGGCGCGCCGATCCGGATGCCGCTCGTGACGAACGCCTTCTGCTGATCGAACGGAATGCCGTTCTTGTTCACGGTGATCTTGATCTCGTCGAGATAGCCCTCGACGGCTTTGCCGGTCAGGTTCTTCGGGCTCACGTCGACGAGCAGCAGGTGCGTATCCGTGCCCCCCGCGACGAGACGAGCGCCCGCGCGCTGCAGTTCTTCGCCCATCACCTTCGCGTTCTCGAGAACGCGCTGCTGGTAGGCCTTGAACTCCGGCTGCTGCGCCTCGTGGAACGCGACGGCTTTGCCCGCGATCGTCTGCATCATCGGGCCGCCCTGAATCCCCGGAAAGACCGACTTGTCGATCTTCTGACCGTGCTCGGCGCGCCCGAGGATGAGCCCGCCGCGCGGCCCGCGCAGCGTCTTGTGGGTCGTCGTCGTCACGACGTCGGCGAGCGGCACGGGCGAGGGATGCAGCCCCGTCGCGACGAGCCCCGCGATGTGCGCCATGTCGACGAGCAGCACGGCGCCGATCTCCTTCGCGATCTCGGCGAACGGCGCGTAATCCATCGTGCGCGGATACGCGCTCGCGCCCGCGATGATCATCTTCGGCTTGTGCTCGCGCGCGAGCGCGCGGACTTCGTCGTAATCGATGAGCTCGGTATCGCGCCGCACCTTGTAGGCGAACGCGTTGTAGAGCTTGCCGCTGTAGCTGACCTTCGTGCCGTGGGTCAGGTGGCCGCCGTGATCGATCGCGAGGCCGAGGATGCCGTCGCCCGGCGCGAGCAGGGCCATCATCACGGCCATATTCGCCTGAGCGCCCGCGTGCGGCTGAACGTTCGCGTACTCGGCGCCGAAGATCGCCTTCGCCCGATCGATCGCGAGCGTCTCCGCGACGTCGACGAACTCGCAGCCGCCGTAATAGCGCTTGCCCGGATACCCTTCGGCGTACTTGTTCGTGAGCACCGAACCCGACGCTTCCCGAACCGCCGCGCTCGTGTAATTTTCCGATGCGATCAGTTCGAGATTCTCGCGCTGCCTGCGCTCCTCGTCGAGGATGGCGGCGTGGAGGGCGGGGTCGACCGCCGAAAGCGTTCCGTGCTCGAGTACCTGCATTTTCGCCGCTTCTCGAACGGGCGCGGCGTATCCCGGTCGCCGTCGTGCGGCGGAGGCGCTATCTGACGAGCGGGCCGCCGTCGATCTGCACGTAGCCCGGGTACGGCCACGACGACCGGCCCGCATTGTGATGCGTCCAGTCGATCCCGCGGCGGTCGCCGTCGTCGTAGAACCGACCGCGGACGTTGACGCGGTCGCCCCGGGCGATCGTGAACTCGCCCGTCTCGTCGACGTTGACGACGACCTCGATCGCGACGGGCACGCCCTCGGGCCGCACGAAGAAATAGCGATGGCGGCCGCTGCGCGTCGTACGCTCGCTTAAGACGCGCGTCACCGTCCCGCACACGGTCACCTCCGTGTAGCGCGCGTGCCGGCCGTCGAGCAGGGAGCCGAACGCCGCGTTGTCGCACGCGGCGGGCGCCGCGGGGCCGGCGGACTCCGTGCGCGCGGCGCATCCGGCGAGTGCGATCGAGCATGCGAGCGCGAAACGAATCACGCTGCGGCTTGCGCCCGCCCCGCGCCGCGCCCCTTCCGCGCGAACGGCTTCCACCCGCGCACGTGGAAGGGACGGCCATGAAAATCGCAACGTCGAGCGCGAGCTTCGCGGGCCCGATCGCGCAGGGGCGCCTGACGCAGCTCGAATGGCTCGACGCGTGCGCGAGCGAGCTCGAAGTCGACGGAGTCGTGTTCGACGCGGCGCAATTCCCGCGCACGGACGACGACTATCTCGCGCACCTCAAGAAGCTCGCCGTCGATCTCGGCCTCACCGTCGCGGGGTACGCGAGCGACGCGCTCCTCGGCCCCGAGGCGGCGCGCGAACTCGCCGTCGCCGGCGCCCTCGGCGCGCCGCTCGCGCTCGGCACGGCACCGGCCCGCGGCGACGATCCCGGCGCCTGGGGCGCGTTCTCCGACGCCGTCAAGCACGCGGCGGGCGCCGCGAAACGGGCCAACGTGACCCTCGCCCTGCGGGCCGCGCGCGGAACGCTCTGCGAATCGGCGAGCGACCTGCGGCGCATCGCGAAGGACGTCGACAGCGCGTGGCTGCGATTCGCGGCGGATACGAGCGGCGGCGAGACGGGCGAGACGCGCCACGTCCTGCTCGCGAAGACCGTGATCGCGTTCCACACGACCGATGCGGTCGAGCGCTTCGAGCATCTCGAACGCTTTCGCGGCTTCATCGTGCTCGACGGCGACGCGCCGATCGACGACCGGACGCGCTACCACGAACTCGTCGCACGCTTCGTGCGGCTACGCACGAAGCGCCTCGAGGCCGCGAGCGCGTGACGCATCGCGAGAATTTGGAAGGAAGGTGACCGCCCTGCCGTCTGCAAGCCCGGGTAGAGACCTGCTTAGCAGGTGGGTGCGGCCCGGGCGCCAGGGAGGGTTCGGTAGTGCCGACCCGCTGTCGTATCCGGAGCTGATGCTCCCTTGGTATTAACGTTGGTCCTACACCAAAGCAAGTACGCGAACGAGCGCAGTCACCGTCCGCTCCGTATTATCGCACTCTACGTCAAGGGGCGTCTGCGACAAACGTGCCCGTAACCGGGAAAGGGACGGCGTGAACGAAGCACCGATCCGCGTTCTGCTCGCGGTCAATCGCTATTCGCGGCGCGGCCGCGGAGCGGTGCGGCGCATCGAGACGGCCCTCAAAACGAGCGGCCACTCGGTGACGATCGTCGAATGCGATCGCGATCCCGAACGCTTCTCGTCGCGTATCGCGGTCGCGCGAGGGCGAGCGGACGCCGTCGTCATCGGCGGCGGGGACGGTACGATCGTCGCGGCGATCGCGGGCCTGCGCGAGGCAGGGCTCCCGCTCCTGGTCGTCCCGCTCGGGACCACGAACGAACTCGCGCGGACGCTCGGTATCCCGAACGACATCACGGCGGCGTGCCGGTTGATCGCGACGGGCATCGTCGAAGCGATCGACGTGGGGTGCGTCAACGGACGCTACTTCATGAACGAAGCGAGCATCGGGCTCTCCAATCACGTCGTGCGCAATCAGACGGGTGAGGTCAAGAGCCGCTACGGCATGCTCTCGATCCCGATCGCGACGATCCGGTCGCTGCGCGCGATGCGCCCGTATCGCCTCGAAGTCGAACGCGGCGGCGAGCGTTTTCCGTTCCGATCCGTGCAGATGACCGTCGCGAATAGCCACCGCTTCGGCGGCTTCGTGCGCGACGACGACGCGAGCATCGCCGACGGCTCGCTCAACCTCTACACGATCAATCTCGAACGCTGGTGGCAGGGGCTCTCGATCGTCGCGGCCGTCGCGCTCGCACGTTTTCCGAAATCGAAATACGTCACGCGCTTGCACGGCGATCGATTCGTCGTTCGCTCGCGCAGCCGACACAGCGTCTACGCGGACGGCGAATTCGTGACGTATACGCCCGCCGAATTCTCCGTGCTCCCGAAGGCGCTACGCGTCTTCGTACCGGCGACCGTCCGGATATGAATCCGTTCACGCCGACCGCGTACGTCCCGCGCATCGAACAGCTCGCGCTCTCCAAGCTCCGCGCCGACGGCGTGCGCGGCATCATCGTCGATCTCGACAACACGCTCGTCGGATATCGCGCGCTCGAACCCGCGCCCGAGATCGTCGCGTGGATCGCGAACGCGCCCGCGCACGATCTCAAGATCGTGATGGTGACGAACAACGCGACGCCGTGGGCCGTCGAGATCGCCAAGCGGCTCGCGATCCCGATCGTGCCCCGGGCGCGCAAACCGCTGCCGCGCGGCTTCGCGCGCGCGCTCCGCATGATGGGCCTCGCGCGCGACGAGGTCGTCGTCATCGGCGATCAGCTCTTCACGGACATCCTCGGCGCGAAGATCGCGGGCTTGCGAACGATCCTCGTCGACCCGCTCGTGCGGCGCGATCCGTGGAACACGTTTCCGCTGCGGCTCCTCGAACGCGCGTTGCTGCGCGATCTCCCGCGCACGCACGACGATCTCGCGGAAGAGAAAGGCGTCTAGGCGCGCCGCCTACTGCGGGATCGGCTCGCCGCCGCGCACCCCGCGCACTCCCGACTGCGACGCGACAGGCTTGGCGCGGCGTTCTTTGCGAATACG
Organism: Vulcanimicrobiota bacterium; assembly: GCA_964658555.1. Lineage (GTDB taxonomy): Bacteria > Vulcanimicrobiota > Vulcanimicrobiia > Vulcanimicrobiales > Vulcanimicrobiaceae > CAZZYZ01. Next base: position 11,472 of record CAZZZK010000034.1, read on the forward strand.
GCGGGGGGCTCGCTTTCGGCGAAGCTTCTCTCTTCGTGGAGGCCGCGTTTGCGATCACCAGCCGTCGATGCGCGGTCCGAACTCACGCTGCGCGGCCTGTTCCTCGGCGCGGCGATCACGCTCGTGTTCACGGCGGCGAACGTCTATCTCGGGCTCAAGGTCGGGCTGACGTTCGCGTCGTCGATCCCGGCGGCGGTGATCTCGATGGCGGTCCTGCGCGCGTTCAAGAGCGCGAGCATCTACGAGAACAACATCGTGCAGACGGTCGCGTCGGCCGCCGGGACGCTCTCGTCGATCATCTTCGTGCTGCCGGGGCTCGTGATGGTCGGCTGGTGGACGGGGTTTCCGTTCTGGGAATCGTTCGGCGTCTGCGCGGTCGGCGGGATCCTCGGCGTGATGTACACCGTGCCGCTCCGGCGCGCGCTCGTCACCGATTCCGACCTCCCGTATCCCGAAGGCGTCGCCGCGGCCGAGATCCTCAAGGTCGGGTCCGGCTCGCGTTCCGACGGGCCCGGCGGCGGCCCGAGCGCCGCCGCGATCGCGGAGAACCGCGCGGGCCTGCTCGTCGTCGTCGCCGGGACGATCGTTTCGGCCGGCTACGTCGCGCTCGCGGCCGCGCGCGTCGTGGCGAGCGAAGTCGATCTGTTCTTTCGGGTCGGCCGCTCGGCGACGGGGATCGGCCTCGGGCTCTCGTTCGCGCTGCTGGGCGCGGGGCATCTCGTCGGCCTCTCCGTCGGGCTCGCGATGCTGCTCGGCCTCGTCGTCGCGTGGGGCATCGCGACGCCCGCGATCACGGCCCTCCATCCGCTGGCCGGCTCCGCGGCCGACGTCGCGACCGCGGCGTGGGCGCATCAGGTCCGCTTCATCGGCGCGGGCGCGATCGGCATCTCCGCGATCTGGGCGCTCGGGAAGCTCGCGCGGCCCGTCGTGCGGGGAATCGACGCGGCGCTCGCCGCGTCGCGCCGCCGTTCGCAGCCGGGCGGCGGCGACGTGCCGCGTACCGAGCGCGATCTGCCGATCGGGATCGTCGGCGTCGTCTGCCTCGCGTGCATCGTCCCGCTCGCGGTCCTCTTCGTCGCGTTTCTCGGCGGCGGTGCGCTCGCGCCGTACCTCGTCCCGCTCGTCGTCGGCGGGATCGCCTACACGGTCCTCGCGGGCTTCCTCGTCGCCGCCGCGTGCGGCTACATGGCGGGCCTGATCGGCTCGTCCAACAGCCCCGTCTCGGGTCTCGCGATCTTGAGCGTGCTCGGCGCGGCGCTGCTGCTCGTCCTCGTGACGCACGGCGTGCCGGCGGCCGCGGGGCCGACGCTCGTCGCCTACGCGCTCTTCGTGACGGCGGTCGTTCTGTGCGTCGCGACGATCGCGAACGATAACCTGCAGGATCTCAAGACGGGCCAGCTCGTCGACGCGACGCCGTGGAAGCAGCAGATCGCGCTCGTCTTCGGCGTGATCATGGGCGCGCTCGTCATCCCGCCGATCCTCGATCTGCTCAACCGCGCGTACGGCTTCGCGGGCTCGCCGATGCACGGGGCCTCGGGCGCCGCGCCGCTGCCGGCGCCCCAAGCGACGCTCATCTCCGCGCTCGCCCGCGGGGTGATCGAAGGGAAACTCGACTGGCGGCTCATCGGCATCGGCGCGCTCGTCGGTGCGGCGATCATCGCGATCGACGAACTCGCCGGACGCCGCGAGACGATGCGCGTCCCGCCGCTCGCCGTCGGCATCGGCATCTACCTGCCCGCCTCGACGGTGACGTTCGTCGTCGTCGGCGCGGTGCTCGGCTGGGCCTACGAGCGATACGTGCGGGCGCGGCCGAACGCCGCCGCGGCGCAACGCCTCGGCGTGCTGCTCGCATCGGGGCTCATCGTCGGCGAGAGCTTGTTCGGCGTCGCGCTCGCGGCGCTCATCGTCGCGAGCGGCAAGGCGGAGCCGCTCGCGCTCGCCGGCGACTCGTTCGCCGGTGCGGCGAACGTCCTCGGCGTCGTCGTGTTCGCGATCGCCGCGTACGGACTCTACGCATGGATCGCGCGCCTGTCGCAAACGAGAGTTCGCTCGTAGCGTAACCGCGCCGCCTCGATCGTCTCCCGAATCGCAACGAATCCCGACGCACTCCGAAGCGACGCAGACGGCGGGACACGGCGACGCTGAGGGAATCGCCGCGCCGGGCGCGTACGATGCGCGCGTCGCCGAGCGTTAACGCGCTACTCGCTCGCGAACTCGTAGCAGCAGTTTGCAACGATCGACGTGGCGCGAACCGCGCGGCCTTTACGGCGTGCATCACGCCGTGTTAGCGTTGCGACGCATCGACGTGTACGAAGCGCACGACGCTTCCATGCTACGCACAACCGCGATGCAGAAATCAGACGTTATGTTCGCACGGCTTTCGCTCGGTGTAGCTACGCTCGCGCTCCTTTTCGCGACTCAGCCTGCAGCCGCAGCAACCATGGCGACCGGCATCGCCGCGTGCACCGCCGCCGATCCGGCCGTCATGATGAACATGAAGACGAACGAATACGTCTACACGTACGACATGTCGGCGAATCCGACCGCGGCCGGCTCCGTCTCGCCTACGACGGATCTCGAGACGAAACGCATGTGTCGCTCCGAAGCGATGAAATCGAGTGCGAAGCCCGCCTTCGATTCGATGCAGACGGGCGTGACGCAGATGCTCATCGGGATGAGCAGCGTGCATCTGACGCCCGAGCAACATGCGAAGATCGATACGATTATGCGCGACGCGTTGTCGCATGCGATGACCGCATCCAAAGCCGTCTTGAGCGATAGTCAACGGGCGGAACTCGATGCGGTCGGCAAGCAGATGGCGTTTCCCGGCCCGTAGCGAACCGCGCGCCGCGCGATCGGAACGCCTTTCCCGGCCCGCGAAGACGCGAACGTGAGGAGCCGCCGTACATCCGTACGGCGGCTCCTTTGCGAGTCGCACGCGCCTGATGATCGAAGTGGTGCGGGC
>CAZZZK010000035.1:0-14008 GCA_964658555.1 Vulcanimicrobiota bacterium
GTTCGGCGTATGGACGGCGCGAACGCTCCGCTTCGCGTGGACGCGTATCGCACCCGGTCCCCGCACGCCGGACGAGATCGTCGCGATGCTCGCCACGAGCGCGCCGATCCCGTTCGCCGCGGTCGCGCACCGCGTCCGGGCTCGCCTGCGCTTGCGCGGTGTGCTGCGCGACGTCGCGCGCGCTCCGAAGCCCGCGCCCGCCGCGGTCTTCTTCGATCGCGACGGGACGCTCGTCGAGGACGTGCCGGGAAATCGCGATCCCGCGCGGGTGCGGCCGATCGCGGGCGCGCGCGAAGCGCTCGCGCGATTGCGCGAACGGGGCACGCTCACGGCGATCGTTACGAACCAGCCCGGCGTCGCCGAAGGCCGGCTCACGCGCGACGAACTCGATGCGATCTCGAAGCGCGTCGACGACCTGCTCGGGCCTTTCGATGCCATCCTCGCGTGCACGCACGCGACGGATGCCGGTTGCGCGTGCCGCAAACCGGCGCCCGGGCTGATCGAACGCGGGCTCGCGCTTTTCGGCCTCGATGCGGCGGATTGCGCCGTCGTCGGCGATATCGAGAGCGATCTCGAGGCGGCGGAACGGTGCGGCGCCCGCGGCATCCTCGTCCCCAATGCCGCGACGCGGCGCGACGAGATCGCCCGGGCACGCGCGTGCGCGCCGACGCTCGAAGCGGCGGTCGATCTGCTGCTCCGTCCGGCATGAACGTCCTCGCCGTACGTCAGGACAACAACGGCGACGTTCTCCTCGCGGGGCCGGCGCTGCGCGCGCTGCGCCGAACGGCGGCGCACCTGACGCTCGTCGTCGGCCCGTCCGGCCGGGCCGCGGCCGAGACGCTCGACGCATGCGACGCGATCGTCCCCTTCGAAGCCGCCTGGATCGAAGCGGACCCGAAACCGGTCGCGCGCCTCGAGATCGAGCGCTTCGTCGACCGCATCCGCGCGGCGAACGTGGAGCGCGCGTTCGTCTTCACGTCGTTCCACCAGTCGCCGCTGCCCATGGCGCTGTTGCTGCGGCTCGCGGGCGTGCCGTACGTCGCCGCGATGTCGGTCGATTATCCGGGATCGCTGCTCGATCTGCGCCATCGCATCTCCGACGACGTCCACGAAGTCGAGCGGTCGCTCTCGCTCGTCGCCGCCGCGGGCTACGCGCTCGCGGCCTCCGACGACGGCGCGCTGCGCATGCGCACGGAACCGTTCGACGCGCTGCGCACGCCGGCACCGTACGTCGTCGTCCATCCCGGCGCGACGGTCCCGGCGCGCGCGTGGGCGCCCGAACGCTGTCGCGAACTCGTCGCGCGTTTGACCGCGGACGGGACTTCGGTCGTCGTGACGGGCGGCGCCGCGGAGGGCGACCTGTGCGCCTTCGTCGCGGGCGAACGCGCCGAGAACCTCGCCGGCGCGACGTCGTTCGCGCAGCTCGGCGACGTGATCGCGCGCGCCTCCGCGATCGTCGTCGGCAATACGGGCGCCGCGCACGTCGCGGCCGCCGTCGGAACGCCCGTCGTCTCGCTCTTCGCACCGACGATCCCGGCGGCGCGCTTCGGCCCGTGGGCGGTTCCGCACGCGATCCTCGGCGATCAGGACGTGCCGTGCGCGGGTTGCCGCGCGCGACGCTGCCCGCTATCCGTGCAGATCTGCCTCGCCGGGATCGCGATCGACGACGTCCTCGGCGCCCTCCGGCGCATCGCCCGGCCGGCGATCGCGGTCCCCGCATGAACGTCTTCCTGTGGCACGTCCACGGCTCGTACGCGACCGCGTTCGTGCAGGGATCGCATACGTACTACGTGCCGGTCGACGCCGAGCGCGGTCCCGACGGTCGCGGCCGCGCGCGCACCTGGACGTGGCCGGACTCGACGATCGAGGTCACGCGCGAACAGGCGGCGGATCTGCACGTCGACGCGGTCGTCATGCAGCGCGAGAGCGAACTGCGCACGCTCGTGCGGGAATGGCTCGGCCGCAGCCCCGGCCGCGACGTCGGCGCCGTGTATCTCGAGCACAACGCGCCCGAGGGTCCGGTCGACGCGATGCGCCATCCCGCGTACGATCGGCCCGATCTGCTGCTCGTCCACGTCACGCACTTCAACGATCTCTTCTACGACGGCGGCTCGACGCCGACGCGCGTCATCGAGCACGGCATCGTCGACCCGGGCTACCGGTACGGCGGCGACCTCCCACGGGCCGCGGTCGTGATCAACGAGGCCGCCCGCCGCGGGCGTCGTACGGGGACCGACCTCATCGCCCGATTCGCATCGGCCGCGCCGGTCGATCTGTTCGGCATGGGCGCGGAGGCCCTCGGCGGCGTCGATCTCGTGCAGTCCGAGCTGCACGACGCGATGGCGCGGCGGCGCGCGTACGTCCATCCGATGCGCTGGACGTCGCTCGGTCTCACGCTCGTCGAGGCGATGCATCTCGGCATGCCGGTCGTCGGCCTCGCGACGACTGAGGCGAGCGAAGCCGTGCCGCCGGGCGCCGGCTTCGTTTCGACGGACGTCGCGCGCCTGTGCCGCGACCTGCGCGAGCTCGTCGCCGAGCCCGAACGCGCGGCGGCGATGGGCCGCGCCGCTCGCGCCCACGCCTTGGAACGCTATGGATTGCAACGCTTTTTGGCCGACTGGGACGTCGCGCTGGCGGAGGTAGCTCGTTGAAGATTGCGCTCGTTTCGGAACACGCGAGCCCGCTCGCGACGATCGGCGGGACCGATGCCGGCGGTCAGAACGTTCACGTCCGCGAGCTCGCGCTCGCGCTCGGCCAGCTCGGGAACGACGTGACCGTCTACACGCGGCGCGAAGATCGTGCGACGCCCGGGCGCGTCGCGCTCGCGCCCGGCGTCACCGTCTCGCACGTCGACGCCGGGCCCCCGCGAACGCTCGCCAAGGACGAGCTCTACCCGCTCATGCCCGAGTTCGGTGCGCGCCTGCACGCCGAATGGTCGCTCGATGCGCCCGATCTCGCGCACGCCCACTTCTGGATGTCCGGCATCGCGACGCTCGCCGCCGCGAAGCCGCTCGGCGTGCCGGTCCTCGCGACGTTCCACGCGCTCGGCATCGATAAGCGCGCGCAGCAGGGCGCCTCCGATACGAGCCCGCGCGAACGGCTCGCGGAAGAGAAGCGGATCACGCGCGAGGTCGATCGCGTCGTCGCGACGTCGAGTTCGGAGGTGTTCACGCTCATGCGGATGGGCGCATCGGCGCAGCGGCTATCGATCGTGCCGTGCGGCGTCGATCTGCGGCGCTTCTCGCCGGACGGCCCGCGCTTCGAGCGCAGGCGGGATCTCTTCCGCATCGTCTCGCTCGGGCGGCTCGTCCCGCGCAAGGGCGTCGACGACGCGATCGCGGCGCTCGCCCGCGTCCCCGACGCCGAACTCGTGATCGCGGGAGGCGCCGCACCGGAGCGCGAGGATGCGGGCGGCGACGAGCGTCGCCTGCGGGAGCTCGCGGAGCGCTGCGGCGTCGCGGACCGCGTCGATTTTCACGGCCCGGTCGAACGCGACGACGTTCCGGCGTTGCTGCGTTCCGCGGACACCGTCGTGTGCACGCCCTGGTACGAGCCGTTCGGCATGGTCGCGCTGGAAGCGATGGCGTGCGGCGTGCCCGTCGTCGCCTCGTCCGTCGGCGGGCTCGTCGATACGATCATCGACGGCTATACGGGGCTGCACGTCCCCGCGCGCGATCCGCGGCGGCTCGCCTACGCGCTGCTCGAATTGGCCCGCGATCCGGCGCGGCGCGCGCGGCTCGGTTCGTATGCGGTCGAACGCGCGCGTTCGCGTTACGGCTGGAATCGCATCGCGGCCGACACGCTCGAGATCTATCGCTCGCTCGTCACCGCGCTACCGCTCGCGCGATCGAGCTGATCGTCGCTCCGCTCCTCGTCGCGTTGCGGCCGCTCGGGCTCGGCGACTTTCTCACGGCCGTCCCCGCGTACCGGGCGCTCGCCCGCGCGTTTCCGGCGCATCGGCGCGTGCTCGCGGCACCGGCCGCGCTCGCGTCGCTCGTCCCGCTGCTCGGCGGGAGCTTCGACGAGCTCGTCCCGACGGAGCCGCTGACGCCGCTCTCCGGCGCGCTCCGGCACGCCGACGTCGCCGTCGATCTGCACGGCCGCGGGCCCGCGAGTCAGCGCATCCTGCTCGCCGCCTCGCCGCGGCGTCTCGTCGCCTTCGCGAACGACGACGTGCCGGAGACGCACGGCTCCGCCGCGTGGCGGCCGGACGAACACGAGGTCGCGCGCTGGTGCCGCATGCTCGGCGAAGCGGGCATCGCGGCCGACCCGGGCGAGCTCGATCTCGAACCGCCGGACGTCCCCGGCCCCGCGTTCGCCGCCGGAGCGACGATCGTTCACGCGGGCGCCGCGTCCGCATCCCGACGGTGGCCCGTCGAGCGCTTCGTCGACGTCGTTCGCTCGGAGCGCGACGCCGGGCGAACCGTCGTCGTAACGGGCGGCCCCGCAGACGTGCCGCGCGGCGCCGAAATCGCTGCCGGCGCGGGGCTCGCGCCGCACTGCGACCTGACGGGCCGCACGTCGCTCGCGCAGCTCGCCGCGCTCGTCGCCGCCGCCGGACGCGTGCTCGCGACCGATACGGGGATGGCGCATCTCGCGACGGCGTATCGCGTCCCGTCGGTCGTGCTGTTCGGCCCGACGTCGCCGCGGACGTGGGGTCCGCCGCCCGAGCGGCCGCAGCATCGCGTCCTCTGGCGCGGACGCCTCGGCGACCCGCACGGCGCGACGCTCGACCCCGGCCTCGCGCGGATCACGAGCCGTCAGGTGATCGCCGCGCTACGCGGCCTCGATTAGCGCGTCGCCGCTCCCGGCTCGAGCGCGACCCGTTCGAAGGCCGCGTGCCACTGCGCGTGAGATGCCTCGACCTCGGCATCGAGCGCCTCGTCCACGATCTGCTGCCGATGCAGGCGGCACGCGCAGCGAACGACCTCGCAGCCGCCTCCGCTGTGGAGCGCGGCGCCGTGACTGCAGGCGTCGCACCTCAGAAGAGCGTGCATAATCATCTCCTTCGATCGATCCGGCGCCTCGCAAAAGCCGGCGAGCCGGTTCGATGTTCTGCTATTCTACTCGGCACGCAAGCGAGCGTCTGTCGTATAGATGACAGACGGTAACCACTACCAAAGAGGGAGCGCACGAGACGAAGGGGGATGCGAATCGCGTGGACGTCGAGTATTCGGGCGGCAATCTTCTTCTCGACCGGTTACCGGTCGACGAACAGACCGCCCTCGCGCATTCGCTCGAGCAACGTTCCCTCGGTTCGGGTGACGTGCTCTATCCCGGCCGGCTCGAAGCGCCGTTCAAGTACGTGCACTTTCCGAACGGCGCGGTCGCGTCGATGCTCGTTACGATGGCGGACGGGACCGCCGTCGAGGCGGGGACCGTCGGCCGCGAAGGGATGGTCGGCGCGCAAGTCGCGTTCGGAACCGCGCGGATCCTCGAGCGCTGGATCGCACAGGTTCCCGGGCTCTCCGCACGCATGACGGTCGATGCGTTTCGCGAACATTACGACGCGCTGCCGACGTTCCGCACCGTCGTGCATCGCTTCGTGCAATCGTACATGGCGTCGCTCGCGCAATCGGTCGCCTGCAACCGACTGCACGTCCTCGTCGAACGCTGCGCGCGCTGGTTGCTGCTCAGCAACGACCGCGCGGGCCGCGACGATTTCTCGCTCACGCACGAATATCTCGCGATCATGCTCGGCGTTCAGCGGCCCTCCGTCAGCGTCGCGCTCGCGACGCTATCCAAAGCGGGCTTCATCCGCTTCATGCGCGGCAACATCATCGTGATCGATCGCGTCGGCTTGGAATCGGCGTCGTGCGAATGCTACCCCATCACGACGGCGAATTACGAGCGGCTGCTCGGCGAGATCGGCGAACCTTCGTGGAAAGAGCGAGCGACCGTCGGCGGTCCGCAGCGCTAGCACAAGAAACGCGGCACGATGCGGTTCACGATCCTCGAGACGACCGACTCCTACAAGCTCAGCCACTACGCGCAGTATCCGCCCGGGACGACGCGCGCGAGTTCGTACATCGAAGCGCGCGGCGGTTCGTTCCGCAGCGCGCGCTTCTTCGGATTGCAGGGGCTGCTCAAACTCTTCTTCACCGAGCGCGTCTCCGAGGGCGACGTCTCGCGCATGGCCGAGCTCGCGACGGCGCACGGGATGCCGTTCGATCGCGACGGATGGCTGCACGTCGTGCGCGAGCACGAGGGCCGCTTGCCGCTGCGCATCGATGCCGTCCCCGAAGGCACGGACGTTCCGATCGGCAACGTGCTCGTGCAGGTCGAGAACACGTGCGATTCGACCGCGTGGCTGACGTCGTACGTCGAGACGATCCTCATGCACGTGTGGTATCCGACGACCGTCGCGACGCTGAGCGCGCAAGCGCACGCGATCGTTGCGGCCGCGCTCGAACGCACGGCCGAGGATCCCGCCGAGAAAGCCGCTTTCGCGCTGCACGATTTCGGCGCGCGCGGCGTCTCGAGCGTCGCGTCGGGCGCGCTCGGCGGGCTCGCGCATCTCGTGAACTTTCGCGGCACCGATACGATCGCCGCCCTCGTCGCGGGCCGGGAACTCTATCACGAACCGATGGCCGGCTTCTCGATCCCGGCGATGGAGCACTCGACCGTGACGTCGTGGGGCCGCGGCGGCGAAGCGGCGGCGTTTCGTAACATGCTGCGCGCGTTCGGCGGTCCGGGCAAGACGGTCGCGATGGTCGTCGATAGTTACGATACGTACGCCGCCGTCGACGATACGCTCGGCGTCACGCTCCGCGACGAGATCGTCGCCTCGGGGACGCGCGTCGTCGTCCGCCCGGATTCGGGCGATCCGAACGTCATCGTGCCGCGAATCATGCGTTCCCTCTCGCGCTCGTTCGGTTTCGCGATCAATCACAAGGGCTTCATGGTGCTCCATCCGAGCGTGCGCGTGATCCAAGGCGACGGGATGGATCTCGACGCGATCCGCGATCTCTACGACGCCGTCGAGCGAGCCGAATTCTCCGCGGAGAACCTCACCGTCGGCATGGGCGGCGGCCTGCTGCAGAAGGTCAATCGCGATACGATGAAGTTCGCGATGAAGCTCTCGGCGCTCGAGATCGACGGCGGCTGGATCGACGTCTACAAAGATCCGAAAACCGATCCCGGCAAACGTTCGAAGCGCGGCCGGCTCGCGCTCGTCGCGAACGGCACCGCCTGGAACGATTACGACGTCAAGACCGATTTCGAGACGATCCGGCTCGAAGCGCTCGGCGAGCGCGAGAACGTGCTGCGGACCGTCTATCGCGATGGCGCGCTCCTCGTCGACGAAACGCTCGCGACGATCCGCGAGCGCGTGACCCGCACGGAACGCGCGCTCGCGCGCTGATCCCCCGACCGTCGCCCGCGGAGCGCCGAGGGCGCGCCGCGGAGCGGGCGGCGCGTTTCGAAGCCCCATGGCGCGAGCCGGGACCGCAGCAGTCGCGTGCGTTCGCGTGCCCGACGGTATTCGTCCGTCGACGACGGCCGGCATGAAAATGCGCCTCTCGAGATGCGGAGCGACGGCAGGAGCGCTCTTCCGGCTCCCGTATTAGGCTTCCCTAACTCTGCACTTAGTCAAAACGACATATCGAATTCGTCTTACGCAACTTGCGTCGAGACGTAGTTCACCGCGTCTCCGAGGCGGCTCTCCTCGGTTCGAAGGCTCCCATCTCGTGAACGATCGATCAGCTGCGCGACGACGCACACCCGTGCTCTCCCCTCTCCGCCGCCGTCAAATGCTTCGTGCGTTCGGCGTGCTCGCGGCCTTTACGGCGATCACCCTCGCTGCGAACGGACCGGCCGGAGCGACCCCGCCGCCGCTGCCGGTCCCGCCGGCCGCCGGGTCCGAAGCCACGCCCGGCCCGGATGCGAGGGCGACGCCCGCGCCGCCCGTCCGGGCGACCGGACCTCTCGGCGGACTCGCTCGACGCGATACCTTGCTCGGAAGCCTCGGCGGCGTGCGCCCCGCGTTGGCTCGCTACGGCGTATCGCTCGCCGCATCGGAGACGAGCGAAGTCCTCGGAAATGCCACGGGCGGTATCCGCCGCGGAGCCGCGTACGACGGGCTCCTGCTGATGGATCTGCAAGTCGACACGCAGCGCGCGTTCGATCTCTACGGCGGCACCCTCAACGCGAGCGCGCTGCAGATTCACGGCGACGATCTCAGCGCGACGAATCTCGGAACGCTGCAGACCGCGAGCGGGATCGAGGCCGATCAGGCGAGCCGGCTCTGGGAGGTGTGGTACGACCAGCAGATCGGGCACGACGGAACGCTCGACGTGAAGATCGGGCAGCAGAGTCTCGACCAGGAATACATGGTCAGCCAGAACGCCCTGCTGTTCGTCAACACGATGTTCGGCTGGCCGATGCTTCCCTCGGCCGATCTGCCGGGCGGCGGGCCCGCCTACCCGCTCTCCGCACTCGGCGTCCGCGCTCGAGCGAAGGTGAACGATTCCGTGACCGTGCTCGGCGGCGTGTACAACGGCAGCCCCGACACCGCATACGCCGCCGGAGATTCGCAGCGACTCGATCCGTCCGGACTGACGTTTCCGCTCGGCGGCGGCGCGCTCGCCATCGCCGAAGTGCAGTACGCGTACCCCGGTCTCGGCGCGCTCGTCTATCCCGGCCGCCGCGCTCCGCTCTCGGGAACGTACAAACTCGGCCTATGGTACGATGCCGAACGTTTTTCCGACCTCGCGACCGGCGCGACGCATCGCGGAAATTACGCGTTCTACGCGGTCGCGGATCAGATGGTCTATCAGAGTTCGCGCGAGGCGAACCGCACGCTGAACGCGTTCACGCGACTCATGGGCACGCCGCTCGGCGACCGCAATCTGATCGCCTTCAGCGGCAATCTCGGACTGACGCTTCACGAGCCGATCGAATTTCGGTACGGCGATACGCTCGGCATCGGGCTCGGCTATGCGAAAGTCGGCGCCGCCGCGGCGCGGTCGGACATCGACGCCGCGACCCGGGCGAACGCGGTCCGGCCCGTTCGTAACGGCGAGACGTTCGTCGAGCTCACCTATCAGTATCAGCTCTTTCCGTGGATCGCGCTCCAGCCCGATTTTCAATACACCCTCCACCCCGGAGCCGGCGTTCTCGATCCGAGCGCACCGACACAAAGGATAGGCAATGAAGCAGTTTTCGGCCTTCGCACGATCGTTCAGCTTTAAACTTTTCGCACTCGCGGCCGGTTCGCTCGCATTCGCGGCGTCGTCGGCTCTCGCCGTCGCGGAGGCGCCGCAAACGCACGGATTTCTCGAGCTGCTGCACAAACGCAAGACGCTCGCGTCGACGATCCCGGAGAACGGCGATACGAATCCGTACGCCGTCGTCGTCGCACCCGTCTCGTCCGGAAGCATCGCGAAGGGCGACGTGCTGATCGACAACTTCAACAACCAATCGAACCTTCAGGGTACGGGGACGACGATCGTCGATTACCGTCCGGCGACGAAGAAGACGACGCTGTTCGCGAAGCTGCCGCAGCATCTCGCCGGATGTCCGGGCGGCGTCGGACTCTCGACGGCGATGACGATGCTTTCGTCGGGCTGGGTGATCGTCGGCAGCACGAACAGCAGCGACGGCACGACGCGCACGAAGGGCGACGGCTGCCTCATCGTCCTCGATTCGAAAGGCACGTTCGTCACCGCGTGGTCCGGGCCGAACATCGACTCGCCGTGGGGCGATATGGCGACGATCGACGACGGGACGAGCGCGACGCTCTTCATCAGCATGGCCGGCTTCGACGTTCCCGGCCCCGAGGTTCGCGATCCGGCCACCGGGACGTCCACGATCGTTCGCAAGGCGACGGTCCTGCGGATCGGCCTCTCGATCCCGGCCGGCAAACCGCCCGCGATCGAGAGCCAGACCGTCGTCGCGAGCGGCTTCGGTCAGCGTGCGGATAGGGACAGCTTTCTCATCGGGCCGACGGGCATCACGCTCGGGCTCGATAAGGCACTGTACGTTTCCGACGCGCTCGGCAATCGGATCGTCCGCATCCCCGACGCGATCGCGCGCACGACGAGCGCCGGAACGGGCGAGGTCGTCACGCAGGACGGCTTGCTCAAACGACCGCTCGCGATCGTCACCGCGCCGAACGGCGATCTCGTCTCCGTGAACGCGCTCAACGGCCAGCTCGTCGAGACCGATCCCACGACCGGAAAACAGCTCTACGCGCAATGGGTCGACGTCGATCAGGCGCAGTCGCCGCCCGGCAACGGCGATCTCTTCGGCCTCGCGATCGCGCCGGACGGCCGCGGTATCTATTACATCGAAGACGACGTCAACGCGCTCGTCGAGGACGTCCCGTAGCCGCGGAGCCCTTCGTCATGGACGGCGTACGTATCGATCGCGCGCCGGGCATCGCCGTGACCGCAACGGCGCGCTCGTAAGCGCCCGGCAAGAGACGGGGCGATCTGCACGTCGAATGCGCCTCGGCGTGACGCGATACCCGACGGCTCGTTCGCATCCATGATCGGCGATTCGCTCGCGACCGTTCCGGCGTGGCTGCTCGTCGCCGCCGCGATCGTCGCCGCGTCGATCGCGATCATCGTCATCCTGGTGCGCGTTCGGCTGCGGGGCACGGAAACGCGCCTGCGGTTGCGATCGAGTTCGAGTTCGGGGTCGGGCTCGGCCTCGAGTTCGGGCTCGGGTCGACGTTCTCGCACGAGACGGCAGGTCGCCGCGGTACCGGTGCGCGTCGGCGCCGACGACACGCTCGAAGTGCTCGTCATAACGACGCGCGGCAGCGGACGTTGGACGGTACCAAAAGGCTGGCCGATGCGCGGGCGCTCCGATCCGGATGCCGCCGCGCGCGAAGCGTACGAGGAAGCGGGAGTTCGCGGGACGATCGTCGCCGCGCCGATCGGAACGTTCGCCTACGCAAAGCGGCGCGATCGGCGCGAGACGTTGCTCGTCACCGTCTACCGGCTCGACGTCACGGCCCAAGCACGCCGATGGCGCGAGCGCGGACAACGCAGGCAGGCCTGGCTCGGCGTTTCGGAAGCGGCGAATCGCGTCGCCTGGCCGGGCCTCGGCGACATCATGCGCTCGCTCGAAGACGCCCGCTAGTCGAGAACCTCGAGCGTCCCGACCTCGACGTTATCGCGGTCAAGATGTATCTCGACGTCGATGACGAGGCGGCCTAACACGTCTCGAAGCCGCTCCTCCGAGAACGAATCGAGTCTCATCCGACCGATCTGCGATATCTCGCGCTCGGTGAGAGCGGCACGTTCCGCTGCCGGCACCTGCGCTACACGAAGGCGCTGCAGCTCGACGTTGATCACGATCTCGAGATCGGCTTTGACGGCGAGAAGCTCCGCATCGGGCAGACCGAGATCCGCGAAGACGTTGCCCGAGCCGCGCGTGAACGGAACATCGAGCTCGCTCATAGCGCCGGACGAGACTCGCTTTCATATGCGTGATCGTCGACTTCGGCGATCGTAACTCGCGAGACGGAGTGCCGACGTTGCTCGTATCCGCACTCGTCGAGGATGGCAAGGTCGTCGAAATGGCGATCCTCGGGATTTCGGAGACTCGCTCGTGGAGCCGTTGCGGTTGCGTCGACCGCCGTACGCCCCTGCAAAATGGACGTCCTGATAACCGAAATCGACCCGCCTCGCAAGGCGCGATTGGAGCCGACGATCCGATTTGAACGGACGACCTGCTGATTACGAATCAGCTGCTCTACCAACTGAGCTACGTCGGCGCGCCGCATGACGGAAACCGAGTCCGGTCTGGGCGACGCAAGCTTCAACGGCGGGCCGAGGCAGCCTCTTCCGCGGCAGAAAGAGGCCGGCCGAGTGACAAGCCGCCACCTGCCTACCGGGGTTCGAGGTGCGCGTTGATCGTCTTGAAGACGGCCTCGAGGACGGGTGTCGTCTGCGGGGCGTTGTCCGCGTCGAGGCGGTTCACGTCGATCACCACGGCCGCATCGAGTTTCTCGAAGTAGTAGACGTCCGTGTTGAAGCCGTTGATCGTGCCGGAGTGCCCGCAGATGCCGGGATTCGAGATGATGCCTTCGCCGTAGCGCGTCGTGCTGCCGGCGAGCGGCTCGCCGCGCAGCATCGCGCGCTGCGTCGCGGGTGCGAGAAGGCCGCCGCGACAGAACGTGCGGACGAACGTCTGCAAGTCGCCCACGCTCGAGATCATCGCACCCGCAGCACCCGCGAGCGCCGGGTTGAAGAGCGTCTTGTCTTCGAAGCGCTTCGTGCGCGGGTCGAGGCCGTATCCGTGCAGGCCGCCCGGGAGGGCGCTCCTCGTCGGGTAGACGGTCTCGCGCAGGCCGAGCTTGTCGACGATTCCGGTCGTGACGAGGCTGCCGATGCTGCCCCCCGTCACCTTCTCCGCGATGCCGCCGAGAATGTAGTAATTGAGATCCGTGTAGACGCCGACGGTGTTCGGCGCTTTGAACTCCGCGCGGAGTTTGGCCGATTGCGCCATCAACGCGGCGAGCGTCGGCGCGGGCTGCAACGGATCGGCGTACACCGCCGCCAAGACGTCGTCGTCGTTCGGCGCGGCGATGCCGCTGCGCATGCGTAGCAGATCGCCGACCGTGATCTTCGACGCGTTCGGGAACGTCGGATACCACGTCGCGAGGCGATCCGTCGTCCGCAGCCGGCCCGCATCGACGAGCTGCAGGATCGCGGCCGCAACGAACGCTTTCGTCACGCTCGCGATGCGGAACGGCTGGCCGAGCGTTCTTCGCGATTTCGTTTCGAGATTCGCATAGCCCGTCGCGTACCGATATTCGCCGACGCCCGGGACGCGCACGCCGACCGCGACGCTCGGGAGACGGCGCTCGCGGACGATGCCGTCGATCGTCGCATCGAGCTGCCTCGTGACCGGTGCGGAGAAGAGCGCTCGCGGCGCGCGCGGTACGAGCGGCGCGGACACCGTCGCCGCCGCGACGGTCGAGGCGGCTGCGAAAACGAGTGCGATCGAAACGATCGGACCGCACGCGACGCGGAAAAACGGACTCAACGTGTCATCCTCGCTCGATTATATCCGAGATTACTTCGCGATCATGACCTCGGCCGACTCGACGATCGCGCGAACGGCGTCGCCCTCTTTGCCGATTCCTCGCACCGATCTTCATACGCGCGATGTCGCTCCCCGACGTCCGCGACTCCTGGCACGTGCCCGTCCGTGTCGGAAGAAGCCCTCGGCGAGGAAACGCTCGCCGGCACATCGTGCGGCGCCGGCGAGGCGGCGCGATCGCCGTCCGGCGCTACGAATCGCGCGCGACCGGCGGATCGACGTCTTCGCGCTGCTCTCGCGAAGCGTCGTGCGAGGCGTTGAACAGCGGCGAACGCGCGAAGGCCGACTCGCTGTCACGCCCGAGGCGATGTTCGGGGGCGTCGCCGCCGCGCGGCAGCGTGTAACCCGAGACGGTCATCGCGAAGCGAACGAGTCGCGGCGCGATCGCGGCGAGCGCGAGCGCCGCGCGGGCCTGCACCGAGATGACGACGCGCGCGGCGCCGCGCTCGTAGCCGTCCCAGATGACGCGCGCGGCGTGCTGCACGGAGACGGCGGTCAGCGCGGTCGCGTCGCTCGCGGCGAAGATCGCATATTCTTTCTCCGGCTGCCCCGCGAACGTCGCATTCGGCGGACTTCCGGTGCGCATCAAACCCGGGACCACGGTCGTGACGCGTACGCCGTCGCGCGCGACCTCGGCGTGCAATCCGTCCGAGAAGCCGACGAAGCCGAACTTGCTCGCGCAGTACGGGAGCATGTGCGGGATCGCGATCTCGCCGCCGAGCGACGTGACGTTCACGATCGCGCCGTCGCGCCGCGCCCGCATCGCCGGCAAGACCGCGAGCGACGCGCGAACGGCGCCGAGCAGATTCGTCTCGACCGCGTCTTCGAAATCGGCGATCGTCAGCGCTTCGACCGGGCCGACGCCGATGATGCCCGCGACGTTCGCGAGCACGTCGACCGGCCCGAGCGCCGCCTCGAGCTCGGCGATCGCCGCCCGCACCGACGCGTCGTC
>CAZZZK010000036.1:0-13902 GCA_964658555.1 Vulcanimicrobiota bacterium
ACCTCGTAGCGCGTGACGGTCGGCCCGCGGGTGCAGCCGGTGACGGCGGCGTCGGCCGACGCGGGTCAAACGGGCGACGGGAACAGTTCGCAGAGCGTGGGCACGGCCGGATCGACGACGCTCGGAAGCGGCGTCGCAGGCGGCGGCGGCACGGGCAGCGGGAACAGCGGCGCCGGTTCCGTCGGTTCGAGTTCGGTCGGCTAGGGGTCGGTCAGCGCCGGCAGCGGATCGACGGGGTCCGGGTCGTCGACGAACTTCGGCACGGGAACCGTCGGAGCCGGATCGATCGGCGGGAGCGCGTCGGGCGCATCGACCGGCACCGGAAGCGTCGGGACCGGGAACACGGGCTCGGGAAACACGGGGAGCGGGAGCATCGGAACCGGGAACGCGGGATCGGGCTCGGTTGGCTCGGGCTAATCCTCGCGCCGCCTCCGACCGTTCGAAGTCCAGCCGCCTCCAAGCCGTCGACGTGAAATCTCTGTTACAACGGAAGCCCGTGATCAGTCTCTCTCGCGCCGTTCGATTCGGCGCCGCCGCATGCGGTATCGCGATCGCCACCACCGGTTGCGCCCGTCACGATACGCAACAGACGAGCGCCGCCGCCGCGCAAGAACCCGACGTGCAGATGCGGCGCGTGCAGACGGAGACGGCGCGCACCGGAACGATCTATCCGACGCTGGTGTTGCCGGGCGCGATCGCCCCGCACGAGACGGTGGCGCTGTCGAATTCGATCAACGAGCCGACGTCGGCCGTTTACGTGCGCGAGGGCGATCGCGTGCACACCGGCCAGGCGCTCGCCGATCTGGACGTCGGCGATCTGCAGGCGAGTCTACGCTCGTCGCTCGAAACGGCGGAATCCGATCGCGCGCGAACGTCGGCGACGACGTACAACGCGCGACTCGTGTTCAGCCAGGCTCCCGATCAAGTGCGTCAGGCGCGCGCCGCGCTCGCGCAGGCGGTCGAAGCGACGCGCGAAGCGCGGCGCAATCTCGAGCGCGATACGACGCTCGCCGCGCAAGGCTATCTCCCCGAGCAGAACGTCGACGAGCAGCGCGTCGTCGTGCGAAGCGATATGGCGGCCGAGCTCTCGGCCCGCGCGCAAGTCAATAGCGCCGTCGCGAATCAGGTGCAGAACGGAACCCCCGAGGCCGGGATGCAGGCGTCCAACATCGCGGAGCAGGTGCGGGCGGCGAACGCCGCCACCGCGACGGCCGATCAGTTGCGCAGCCAGATCTCACGCGCGCACATCGTGAGCCCGATCGACGGCTACGTGATCAACCGCAATCTCAATCCGGGCGAGTATCCCTCCGGACGGCAGATCTTCACGCTCGAAGCGACCGATACGGTCTACGCGATCCTCACCGCATCCTCGGTCCAGGCGTACGAGATCGCGCGGGGCGATCGCGTGCAGATCACGCGTCCCGGTTTCCGCGGCGGCTCGTTCTACGGACGCGTGGAAGCGCTTCTCGACGCCGCGACGCCCGGCTCGTCGAACTTCACCGTGAAAGTCGCGGTGCCGAACCCCGGAAATCGCTTGCGAGCGGGGACGCCGGTCCAGGCGGTCGTCAACCTCGGCGGCATTCACGGCGTCGCGATCGCGAGCACGGCGTACACGAGCGACGCCCGCGATCGCGTCATCGCGATCACGGACGGGAAGGCGCATCCGATCGGCGTGCGCGAGGTCGCGACCGACGGCGTCACCTCGATCGTGGACGGGGTCGCGTCCGGCACCGTCCTCGTCCGCGACGGAACGACGGATCTCCGAGGCGGCGAAGCCGTGACGGCGGTCCGGTAAGCGATGTGGCTGACACGGGTCTTCCTCCAACGCTGGCCGCTCGCCGTCGTGTTCGTCGTCCTGACGCTGCTCGCCGGAATCATCTCGGTGCGCGGCTTGATCGTTCAGCGCTTGCCCAATACGCAGACGCCGACCGTCGGCATGCGCGTCACGTACTCCGGAGCGTCGACGACGGAACTGCGCGATACGATCGTGCGCCCGATCGAAGACCAGATCTCGGGCTCGCAAGACCTCACGCACGTCGACACCACGATCGAGACCGGCTCCGCGGTCGTCGCCGCGCATTTCAAACTCGGCTCGAATAAGAATCAGGATCTCACCGAGATCATTCAGGCGTACAACGCCGCGCGCTCGCAATTGCCGAGCGATCTCGTCACCCCCGTCATCCGGCTCTTCGATCCGAACGCCGCGACCGTCGTCTCCGTGGGTCTCACGTCCTCGACGCTCGATCAGGCGTCGATCGCCTCGCTCGCGAACGGCCAGATCGGTCCCGCGATCGAGCAGCTCGGCGGTATCTCGAACGTCCTCGTCGCCGGAAACGTGCAGGCGTCGTACAACGTGAACGTCGATCCGAGCGCGCTCGCCGGATACGGTTTGACGCTGAGCGACGTCGTCAACACGCTCGGCACGAACAACCTGCGCGCTCCGGGCGGCATCGCCTATCAGCCCGGGCGCGAGACGCAGATCGACGTGCGCGGCGATATCGATTCGCCCCGCGCGCTCGCCGCGATCCCGATCACGAGCACGCAGGCCGCCTCGACCGGCGGCGGAAACGCGCCGACGCTCTACGGGCCGAACCCGTACACGGGATCGCTCTACGGCTGGACGCGCCCCTCGCAGAGCGTCTTCATCGGCGACATCGGGCGGGTCGAAGACGGCAGCGTCCCCATTCGCAACACGACGTTCGTCAACGGGAAGCCCGGGATCGAACTCCAGGTGCAGAAAGCGGGCAACGCGAGCGAGATCGACGTTTCGAACGAAGTGATCGCGGCGTTGCCCAAGCTGCAGGCACAATTTCCGCAGGTTCAGATGCGGATCGATTTCGTGCAGGCGACCTATTCCAAACAGCAGGTCGACGGCGTCGAACGCACGCTGCTCGAGGGGATCCTGCTCACGGCGATCCTGATGCTGCTCTTCCTGCAATCGTGGCGGAACGCGGTCGTCGTGATGATCGCGATCCCGACCTCGCTCTGCGTCGCGCTGCTCGGAATGAAGATCCTCGGGCTCTCGCTCGATACGATCTCGCTGCTGGCGATGACGCTCGTCATCGGCATCCTGATCGACGACTCGACGGTCGTCCTCGAGAACGTGACCCGCCATCACGACGACGGCGAAGAGCCGATGCTCGCCGCGCTCAACGGCCGCAGCGAGATCGGCCAGGCGGCGATCGTCATCACGCTCGTCGACGTCGTCGTCTTCCTGCCGATCGCGTTCATCGGCGGCCCGATCGGCGTCGAGCTCGCCGAATTCGGTATCGTCGTGACGATCTCGACGCTCACGTCGCTCTTCGTTTCGTTCACGCTCACGCCGACGATGGCCGGAACGTGGTCGATGAAGTCGTCGTGGAAACCGTGGAAGCCGATCGTCGCCTTCGATCGCTTCTTCGAGCGGGTCCGCAAACTCTATTCCGATCGAGCGCTGCCGGCGGCGATCCGTCGTCCGTGGCCGATCATCGTCACCGCGGTCGCGCTCACGTTCGGGGCGATGCTGCTCATCCCGTTCGGGCTCGTCGGCCGCGATTACATCCCCGACGCGGATCAAGGCCAGATCTTCTATACGCTGACCTTCGCGCCCGGCACGCCGCTGACGACGACCACGGCGGCGCTGCGGCGGATCGAGGCGCGCGTCGATACGTTCTCCGATCTCGAATCGGAAGTGACGAGCGCAGGGGGCTTCAACTCACCGTACGGCGGGTTCGTACTCGAAGGCAACGGCGGCCAGATCAATCTCAATCTCAAGGCCGATCACAAGCAGCCCTCGCAGCATTGGATCGAAGAGCTGCAGCGCCTCAGCCGCGAGCTCGCGCCGAACGCCGTCGCGCTCGCGAAAGAAGCGAGCGACCCCACGCAGGGCGGGCCGCGACAGCCGGTCGACGAGGTCGTCTCGCTCCCGAGCGGCGACGACCCGACGCAGGCGGCGCTCCGCGTCCAGCGCGTCCTCGAGGGGACGCCCGGCGCGATCAACGTCAACAGTTCCGCGCAGACCGCCCTGCCGCAGGTCGCGGTGCAATTCGATCGCGCGATGGCGCGCACGCTCGGCGTCTCGATCGGCGACGCATCGACCGCGATCCGCGCCGCATTCGGCGGCGATACGGCGACCGAACTCGAATCGCAGAACGGCCTCGTGCAGGTTCAAGTCATCTATCCGCAGAGCGCGCAGCACTCGCTCGCCGACGTACTGTCGATTCCGATCCGCGCGTCGAACGGTTCGATCGCCCACGTCGGAGATATCGCGCACCTCTCCGTCTCGCCCGCGCCGATCATCATCACGCGGACGAACCGTCTCGATATCGTTCATATCAACGCGAGCCTCGCGCCCGGCTTCGAACTCTCGAACGTCATGGACGATTTCCACGCGCGGCTCGCGAAACTGCATCTGCCGAGCGACGTGAAGGTCGTCGATTATCCCGATAGTCAGCTCGACCTCATGCAGCTGACGCTGCAAGGGCTCGGGACGTCGCTGATCCTGTCGGTCGTCCTCGTGTATCTCCTGATGGTCGCGCTCTACAACGACTTCCGCGATCCGCTGATCATCATGTTCTCGGTACCGCTCGCGACGGTCGGCGCGCTCGTCGGCCTCTGGATCACGCATCAGACGCTCAATCTCTTCTCGCTGATCGGCGCGCTGCTGCTCGTCGGGCTCGTCGCGAAAAACGGGATCCTGCTCGTCGATTACACGAACACGCTGCGGAAACGCGACGGTCTCGGCAAACGCGACGCCGCGATCGAAGCGGGCGCGACGCGTTTCCGCCCGATCATCATGACGACGCTCGCGATGATCACGGGCATGTTGCCGCTCGCGCTCGCGCTCGAGCCGGGCTCGCAAGTGCGCAGCAGTCTCGGCGTCGTCGTCATCGGCGGCCTCCTGAGCTCGCTCGTGCTGACGCTCTTCATCGTGCCGATCGTCTATCAGTGGCTCGCGCCCGACGATCTCCCCGAACCGACGCCGATCGGCGACGAGGACGAGCGAAGCAAAAACGACGCCCGGCCGCAGGGCGAGGGCGCGCCCGCGAGCGCGTAGCGCACCGCATCGGCCGCGTCGAAAAGAACGCCGCGGCCGGCCCCGTACTACGTCGCGAGAGATGCCGACGTTCTTATCGGGTGTACGGCGCCGCGGGGACGCGGAGCACGGAACGGCGTTTCCGTGGTCGGTCCCCGCACTCGCCTCGCTCGAACGGCTCACCTTCGCGGCCCCGGTCACGTTCTTCATGGGCGAGAACGGTTCGGGTAAGTCGACGCTGCTCGAGGCGCTCGCCGTTTTGACCGAGGCCGTAACGATCGGCGGCGAGGATGCCGCGAAGGATGCGACGCTCGCCGGCGCGAGACGGTTCGCCGATGCGTTCGTCGCCTCGCGGCACGGACGGCCGAAAACGCGCGCCTTCTTCCGCGCCGAAGACGCATTCGGATTCACGCGTCGCATCGAACGCGAGATGCGGGCGATCGACGCCGAGACGGAGCGGATTCTCGGTGACGCCGAAGCCGGAGAGGCAGCACGCCGGCGCGCCGCCGCGTACGTGCGCGCGCAAGGCGTCGCGCTCGCCGCGCGCTACGGGGCCGATCCGCACGCGCGGTCGCACGGGGAGACGTTTCTCGATATCCTGCGCGATCGCATCGTCCCGGGCGGTCTCTACCTGCTCGACGAGCCCGAAACGCCGCTCTCGCCGGCACGCGTGCTCGCGCTCATCGTCCTCATCGACGACGCCGTTCGAGCGGGTTCGCAGTTCGTCATCGCGACGCACTCGCCGATCCTCGCCGCTTATCCGCGCGCCGATATCTTGCTGTTCGGCGACGGCGGCGTTCGCCGTACCGCGTACGAGGAGCTCGAGCACGTTCGCGTCACGCGCGATTTCCTCGCGGCGCCCGAACGCTATCTGCGACGATTGCTCGCCGACGGGCCGGAGCCGTCATCGCAGCCCGACTGAGCAGCGCCGCCGAACGCGGTCGCCGACTCATTTGCCGCGGTAGGCGCCGCTTTCGATGAAGTGACCGGCGGCGCTCGGAACGCCTCCCCAGCGATTGACGTAGCGGCGAAACCAGCGCCCGAGGCGCAGGACGTCCGCATCGTCGAGGCGCGGCTGCAGCGCGGCGGTGCCGCCACCCGTCTGCGCGATCGCGCGAACGAGCGCGATCGCGTCGGGCGTGAGGTCGGCCTCCGGAACCTGCATCGCGCCGAAAAGCCGTGCGAGCGGGCGGCGATCGGCATCCGCAACCGCCAAGAGCGCCGTGCGCACGGCGAGGAAGGCGGTGGTATGCGGGACGGACGGCATCGAACATACGTTCGATGCGCTCGGCAGACGGGGCCTCCCGAGGGAACCGTATCAGGCCGCTCCGAGCCGCGCCCCCTCGCGCGCGACGTACCATTCCTCGCGGGCCCGCACGACGAACGTCCGCACGCGGGCGTCGCTCGACGCGACGTCCGTATCGACGGCGCCGCGCTCGTTCGACGGGCCGTCGAGCGCGATCCCCGCATAGCCGAGCGTCGCACAGGTCGCCTCGCGCATCCGCCCGTCGTGCTCGCCGATGCCGCCGGTGAAGACGAGCGCGTCGAGGCGCTCGAACTGCGGCAGATAGCTCGCGATCGTCGCCGTCAGCCGGCGCACGAACATTTCGATCGCGAGCGTCGCGCGCGCGTCGCCCGCCGCGCTCGCCGCACGAACGGCGCGCATATCGCCCGAGCGGCCCGAGATGCCGAGCAGACCGCTCGCGTGATTGAGCGTGCGATCGTATCCGTCCGCGAACTCGGCGAGCGCGGAGTGCGACGGCGGAGCGTTCGCCGCGGTAGCGCTCGCCGCCGCGTCGCGGGCGAGGAACGTCGCGATCGAGGGATCGATCGCGCCCGAGCGCGTCGCCATCATCGTCCCGTCGAGCGGCGTCAAGCCCATCGACGTATCGACGCTGCGGCCTCCGATGACCGCCGTCACCGAGCACCCGCCGCCGAGATGCGCGACGATCGCGTTCGTCTCGTCGAGCCCGCGACCGAGGAGCCCCGCCACGCGCTCGGTTGCGTAGGCAACGCTCGAGCCGTGGAATCCGTACTTCCGGATCCCGCGTTCGACCCACGCGCGGGGCCCCGGGAACGTGAACGCGGCGGGCGCGAGCGTTCGATGGAACTGCGTATCGAAGACGGCGTACTGCCGAACGTCCGCTAGCCGCCGCTTCACCGCGGCGACGGCGGCGAGCTCGACCGGATTGTGCGACGGCGCGAACGGTTCGAGCGCGCGCAACCGGTCGACGACGGCATCGTCGAGCCACGTACTCGCGACGAAGTCGGTCGCGCCGTGAACGATCCGGTGCCCGACCGCCTCGAGTCCGTTCGCGTCGACGCCCGCGCGCTCGAACGCGTCGAGAATCGCATCCGCCGGATCCGTCCTCGAGACGCGTGCGTCGCTTCGAGACGTACCGCCGCGAACGTCGGAGATTTCGATCGCGGCCGCATCGTCGTCCGCGTCTTCCCAGAAGAGCGCGACCGCCGCGAGCGGGCCGCGAACGTCGCTCGCGCGCGCGTCCGCGGCGACGTCGTACACGCCGCACTTCCAACTGCTCGATCCGCCGTTAAGGACGAGGCGAGCCACGAACGCTCCCGATCGGCGATGCCGACGCGTTACGGATCGACGTCGACCCGCATCGCATCGTCGAAAAACGTGACGGCGTTCGGCGCGAAGCCGCGCACGCCGCGACGCGCTACGAAGACGTTCTCCGCATAATTCAGCACGACCGTCGGGACGGAGGCCGCGATCGATCGCGCGATCGCCGTCAAGTCGGCATGCTGCTTACCGAGATCGTACGTCCCTTCGTATCCGGTCATCCGCGCGTCGAGGCGAGCATCGCAATAGCGCGGGATGTTCAAGCCGTTCGGCGGGATCCTCGCGCAGCCGTAGATCAGCGACGGATAGACGAACGGAAAGTTTTGGATCGAATAGATCGTGGCGTCGAAACGTCCGCCGAACGCGACGCCGGTCGCCGGCTGATAGAAGACCGTCGAAGCGAACGTCTGCGTGTCGAGTTCCACTCCGAGCTGCGACCACGAGCTTCGGATGAGTTCGACGTACAGCGGGTACGCGCCGGTGACGGTCGCCAGACGAAGCGTCAAGCGCGTTCCGTTTTTCGTGCGGACGCCGCCCGGTCCGCGGACCCACCCGTCCTTATCGAGCAGCGCGCCCGCCGCGGCGAGATCGTACGCCGTGAGCGGAAGTGCGTCGTACGCAAAATACCGTGCGGGGACGAAACTTTCCTGAAGCGCGCCGATGCCGTGGTTCACTTTCGCCACGAGCGTGTTGCGATCGACCGCCATCTCGAGCGCCCTGCGAACGATCGGGTCGCTCGTCGCCGAGTTCTGCGTGTTGAACGCGAGGACGACGAAGCGATAGCTCGGCGTCAGCGAGATGGTCGCGTTCGCGATCGTTCGCAGGCGCGGAAGGGTGACCGGCTTCGCGTTGACGAGAAGATCGAGGTCGCCCGTCTGGAATCGGGTGATCTCGCTATTCTCGTCGGTCACGATCTTATAGGTCAGCTTCTCCAGTCGCGGGCGGCCGCGGAAGTAGAACGGATTCGCCTCCATCTCGATCGAGTCGCCGCGATTCCACGCGACGTAGCGAAACGGTCCGATCCCGATCGGCAGCGCGTTATACGCCGCGCGATTGATATCGGGGTCGTTGCCGAGAAGGTGCTTCGGAAGCAACGCCGGATTACCGGGCGGGCTTCCGAAGAAGCGGGGCAAGAACGCCGCGAAGCGCGATCTCAGGTGAAAGATCGCCGTCGTCGTGTTCGGCGTCTCGACGCTCGTGATGAGCGAGAACCCGTCGCGAGACACCACGTCGTTCGCCGCGTTCCGCATCGCGGCGACGGAGAATGCGACGTCCGACGAATCGAATGCGACGCCGTCCGACCACCTCGCGTCGCCGCGGAGATGCCACGTAATCGTCAAACCGTCGGCGGAGATACCGCCGTTCTTCTCGGTCGGTATCGTCGTCGCGAGTTCCGGTATCGGCCGGTTCGACGCATCGTAGCGTACTAAGTACGCCATCGTCAGTTGCGACAGCAGCCCGACGGTCGTCTCGGCGCTCAGCGCCGGATTCAGCGTCGTCACGTCGTCGCCGTTTGCGAACCGCAGGTGATGCCGCTCGGCGGCCCCGCGAACCGCCCCCGCGTCGAACGCTCCGACCGCGCCGATCAAGGCGACGCATGCCGCAACACGCCGTAACATGCGAGCCTTCATCGCAAGGCACCGACCTCTCTCCGCGCGTAGCGAACTCCGGCCATTTCGTCGAACGCGCGGCGGCTCCGCTGGCGCGCGCGTCCCGTGCGATCGCGTTCGTGCGTGCGGCGTCGGCTCGCGCCGCGGCGTCGATCGCATCGACGAATCGAGGGACGGCGACGGCGGCATTCGGTGAGGTACCGGATCGAATGCGCGGCGGGCACCGCGTCGACGGTAAAGCTTTGCCATCGAGCGTGCGTATCGAACGTCGTCGCGGACGTTGCGACGAACGTCGCGAATCGCGATGCGACGAGCGTACCGTTTCTTCAGTCCAAGACGCCGCGATGACGCCCGCCGTTCGAATCCGCGCCGCCGCCGTCGCTGTTGCTTTCAGGGGTAACCGTCGGTTACCATCCGCCCAATGAATGGCCGGTCCTCCGTGCGCGCGTTCGATTCAACCCTCGGTGAGATGCCGACGATCTTCTGCCTGCACAACCTCGGAGGCAGCGCGCGGGAATGGACGCGCGTCGCCGCCGTGCTCGAGCGGGTGCGGTGCGTCGCGATCGATCTGCCGGGATTCGGCGATGCGGCTTCGGAGCCGGGCTATTCCGTCGCCGAGATGGCGCGCTCCGTCGCCCGCACGATCGCGGCGGACGCGCCGAAGCGCTGGCTGCTCGCCGGACACAGCATGAGTGCGAAGGTCGTCGCCGCGATCGCGCGCGGCGCCGAGGACGGCGATCGCGATCTCGCGGGGCTCGTCGGGCTCGTGCTCGTCGCCGGTTCGCCGCCGAGCCCGGAGCCGATCCCGGACGAGCAACGCCGAAGGATGCTCGGCTATTTCCGAGGCGATGCCGCCGGCGATCGCGCCGATGCGGAACGCTACGTCGCGGAGAATAGCGTCGCGCTCGACGCTTCGGCCGCGGACGAGGCGATCGCGGATGCGCTACGCGCCGACCGTTCCGCCTGGCGCGCGTGGTTCGAAAGCGGCAGTCGCGAAGATTGGTCGGAGCGCGTCGGCGTTCTCCGGCTGCCGACGCTGATCATCGCGGGTACGCGCGACGAGAACCTGGGACCCGACGCTCAGCGATCGCTCACGGCGCCGCATTACGCGAACGTCCGCTCGCTCACGCTGCCGAACGCGAAGCATCTCCTGCCCCTCGAATGCCCGCGTGAGGTCGCGCGAGCGATCGACGAGCACGTCGCGTATTGCGCCTATCGCGCGCTCATGGAGACCGGTCGCGTGAGTTCGCGAACGCGCGATATTCTGCTCGAGCGCGGCAAGCCCGACGATCCGCACTATCGCCCGGCGGCGCTCGACGCCGAAGCCTTCGCAACGTTGCGCGCCGTGCTCGATCGCGTCGTGCCCCAAGACGGAGCGGAGCCGATCGATCTCGCCGCGCGCCTCGATCGGCAGCTCGCGGCGGGCGGCGGCGACGGGTGGCGATTCGCGATCCTCCCGCCGGATATCGACGCGTTTCGCTCGGCGCTGCGGACGATCGCGGACGCGTCGTTGCGCCGCAGCGGCGCCGCCTTCGCGGAGTTCGACGGCGACGCGCGAGACGAGATGCTCGCACGCATCGCGGACGGTTCGTTCGAAGGCGGTCGCCTGAGCGGCGAGCAGATGCGCGCGTGGTTCGAAGATCTGCGCGCCGAGGCGGCCAAGGCGTACGTCGCGCACCCGCAAACGCTCGCGCGCATGGGCTACGCCGGCATCGCGAACGGCGGCGACGGCGAGCCCAAGAGCGGTTTCGCGCTGATCGGCCCGGGCGAGCGGGAACCGTGGGAGCCGGTCGGTACGAGGGAGCGCCCGCAATGAATCTCTCGGAGATGAAACGCTATGCGACGGACGACGTCGTCGACGCCGTCGTCATCGGAACGGGTGCGGGCGGCTCGCCGCTGCTCGCACGGCTGGCGAGCGCGGGACTGCGCGTCGTCGCGCTCGAGGCGGGGCGCAATTGGACGCCCGAGGATTTCACGCCCGACGAACTCGTCGCCGCATCGGACATCTATTGGCTCGGCGAGCGACTGAGCGCGGGCGGTACGCCGAACGCTTTCGGCGGGAACAATAGCGGGACGGGCGTGGGCGGCTCGACGCTGCACTGGGGTGCGTATTGTCCGCGTGCCGATCCGCGCGATCTTCGCATGCGGACGGAGTCCGGCGTCGCGGTCGACTGGCCGTTCGGCTACGACGAGTTGCTGCCGTACTACGAACGCGTCGAAGCGTTCATCGGCGTCTCCGGCCCGGCGCACTATCCGTGGGATCCGTCGCGACGTTATCCGCTGCCGCCCGTCGATCGCAATGCTCCGGCGCGAATCATGGCGTCCGCCGGCGAGACGCTCGGCATTCGCGTGACGGACGGTCCGGTCGCCGTCGTGTCGCGCAATTTCGCTCAGGGCGGCGGCACCGCCGTCCGTCACGCATGCATCGGCTGCGGAGCGTGCCATCAAGGATGCCGAATCGGCGCGAAGGCGAGCATGGACGTGACGTACCTTCCGCTCGCGGTCGCGGCCGGGGCCGAGATCCGGCCCGAAAGCGTCGCGCTCGGCTTCGAATTCGACGCTCGCGGAGCGATCGAGGCCGTCGTCTACCGCAGCTCCGGCGTCGACGAACGGCAGCGGTGCCGGGCCGTTTTTCTCTGTGCGGGTGCGATCGAAACGCCGCGCCTGCTCCTGCATCTGGGGCTCGCGAATTCGAGCGGTCAGGTCGGCCGCAATTACATGGCGCACGTCGCGACGCAAGTGTGGGGGACGTTCGACGAAGAGATCCGATCGAATAAGGGCTATCCGTCCTCGATGATCACGGAAGATCTCATGCGGCCGGCCGATGCGGATTTCGCCGGGGGCTACCTCGTGCAGAGTCTCGGTATCGTACCGGTGACGTTCGCGCAGCAAGTCGCGCGGGGGCGCGGGCTGTGGGGGCGCGCGCTCGTCGACTATCTCGCGCGTTACAATCACGTCGCCGGGCTCGGCGCGAACGGCGATTGCCTGCCGCGGCCGGAGAACTACCTCGAGCTCTCGGACGAGCTCGACGAAACGGGGATGCCGAAGCCACTCGTGCATTTTACGGCGGCCGAGAACGAACACGCGATGAAGCGGCACGCCGAGAAGACGATGACCGAGATGTGGCGCGCGGCGGGCGCGAGCGATATCTGGACGCTCGACCGAATGGCCCACACGATCGGAACGTGCCGCATGGGGACCGACCCCGCGGAAGCCGTCGTCGACCCGGCCGGCCGGAGCTTCGATATCGACAACCTGTGGATCTGCGACAACTCGGTCTTCCCGAGCTCGCTCGCGGCGAATCCGGCGCTCACCATCATGGCGCTCAGTCTGCGAACGGCCGATACGTTTCTGCGGCTTCGGCGATCGCCGCAGCCGCATGGATCGGCGCGAGGTGGATGAGCGCTTACGGCACGTTGCCGAGCATGCCGCCCGTCGTCGCGTCGAGCCTATAGACGAGCGGCCCGCGGCCGCGATCTTCTGTTCGAAGCGGAGTACGCATCGCGTACTGATTTGATTTTCGGTTTTGATTCGCGTTTTCGGTCACGCGGTCGAACCGCATCGTGGTCGACGTGGGGCGGCACTCGCCGGCACGCGAAAGCGCCGCTCCGGTCCGACGACCGACCGGCGCGTACGATGATACGATGAGACGATGGTGGCGTCGTACCCCGGCTACGCTCGCCGAACGCGAACGCCGGCGATCGACCGTGACCGGACGCGGTGCCGCTAGTGACCGTGACCGCGATCGCCGTGCTGTCCGCGATCGCCGCCGCCGCGCTGCCCGCGATCGCCGCCCCGGCCGCCGTCCTGATAGCCGCGCGCGATCGGATACTGCTGCTCCGGAACGTACGCGCGCCGCTCGTAGCCGCGATGATGCGAACGATAGTAGCGAGCCTCGTCGTTATTCACGTAATAGCGACGATCGTTCCGGATGTAATACGGTCGGTTGCTGCTGTCGTACAACAACGCCCCCGTGATCGCAGCCGCTCCGGCGATGATAGCCGCCGTCGAGGCGGTATCCGCCGGCGCCGGACGGGCCGACGAAAACATCGCGCCGGCGAGTGCGAGCCCGCCGAGCGCGATCGTTGCGATTCGATTTATCATGCCACGGCTTTACCCGTCGCGCGAATATCGATAACATGCGGTCGCATCAGGTGCAACGCGCGTCACCATCCGTATCGCGTCGTCTCTGGGCACCGCTACGGAAGCGACGGAAACGGATGCCCACGAATGCTCACCGCGACGATTCGCCGCGATATCGTACGACGCCACGGAGTTCGATTCGAGGAACCCGCCGATACAACTGCGGCAGATCCGGCCGGTGCCGTCGCCGAAAACTTTGGTCGAAGCGGACTTCCGGTCGCAGCAAAAAAAAAAGAGGCTCGAACGTTCGAGCCCCTCTCTCGTCGGCGTCCGGGCGCTATCTCGAAGCGCTGCCGGCCGGCTCGCGCGTCTCGACTCCGAGATTCGCCGCCATCCGGTCGCCGAATTCGGCGTCGACCTTCGCGAAGATCGCGACGGCGCGTTCGCGGATCGGCATCGGGACCGTTTGCATGTGCGTCGTGATCGTTTTCATCAGCCGCTGCTGACCGTCGGTCCCGATCGTCTTCCAGAACATCGTCGCTTGCACGTAATCGTCGTTACGTTTCGACGACTGCTCGTATCGTCCGGTCGCTTCCCGGAGTGCGACCGAC
>CAZZZK010000037.1:0-13698 GCA_964658555.1 Vulcanimicrobiota bacterium
CATCTTCTCGGGCAGCGTCGTCTACGAACTCCCCTTCGGCCGCGGCCACGCGCTTCGCTCGTAGAGCACGGTCTCGACGTTCGCGCGCGCGAGCGCGCGGGCGGCCGTCGCACCGGCCGGTCCCGCGCCGACGACGGCTACCCGCATGCGAATGCGCGCCGGCGCGCGAACCCCGCCCGCATGTCCCGCCGAAGGCTATATCTCGCCATCTACGCCGTCCTCGCGCTTTCGGCCGCGATCGTCTTCTATCTCATCTCGACCGACCACCGAATCTACGCTCCCGGCGCCTACGCGCTGCATCACGCGATCGCCGATCACCGGCACGGCGACAGCCGGCTCGGAGAAGAGCTCCGCCAATCCGAGGGCAATCTGCCGTTCGGGCGTCACGCCTTCTCGACGTACGTCATCCTGCGCAAGTTCTACAGTATCGTCGCCTTCACGATCGTGGGCATCTTTTCGGCGCCGCTGCTCGCGCGTCGCGTTCGCGTCGCCGCGGACGTCGCGATCGTCGCGGGCTTCAGTGCGATCATCGAGATCGGGCAGAAACTGACGATCGCGCCCGGCGAATCGCTCGCGTGGGAGACGTTCGACGTCGCGTGCGGCGCGGTCGGCGGCGCGCTCGGCGCGGCGATCTGGAACGCGCTCACCGATCTCCGATCGCGTCGCGGCGGTGCGGCGCCGTGAGGTCGAGCAGCGGTCCGATCGGAACGATCCGGGTCGGATTGATGTCGTCGTGCGTGAAATAATAATGGCGCTTGATGTGATCGAAATCGACCGTCTCGCCGATCCCGCGGTACTGATACAGATCGCATAGGTATCCGGAGAGATTGGGATAGTCGACGATCCGGCGCAGATTGCATTTGAAATGGCCGAAGTAGACCGCATCGAACCGGACGAGCGTGACGAAGAGCCGGATGTCGGTCTCCGTCGGCTGCGATCCGAAGAGGTAGCGCGACGTCGCGAGCCGCGCGTCGAGATCGTCGAGCGTCTCGAAGACGCGGTATGCGGCCGTCGCGTACGACGCCTGCGTCGTCGCGAATCCGGCTCGATAGACCCCGTCGTTGACCGTTTCGTAGATGCGTTCGTTCAGCGCGTCGATCTGCGTCCGATACGCGTGCGGATAGAGATCGAGCGCGGTCTCCGCGACGCCGTCGAACGCCGTCTCGAGCATGCGCATGATGTCGTCGTCGGAGTTACTGACGATGCGGCCGGTCTGCGTATCCCAAAGTACCGGGACCGTCACGCGTCCCGCGTACGACGGGTCGGTCGCGCGATACGCTTCGCGCAGATACGCGAAGCCGTTGATCGGGTCGTGCGAGAAGTTCGGCCCGTCGCGAAACGCCCAGCCGCGATCGTCGCGAATCGGATCGACGGCGGTCATGCCGATCGCGGCTTCGAGCCCGCGCAGTTTGCGGACGATGATCGTCCGGTGCGCCCACGGGCACGCGTACGAAACGTAGAGATGGTAGCGGCCCGCGACGGCCGGATACCCGCTCGATCCGTCGGCCGTCACCCACTCGCGAAAGGCATCGCCCTGACGGACGAACGCGCCGTTCTCGGACTGCTCGTTCGGAAATTGTGCCTTGATCGCCATGGAACTCCCCCGCCGCTACCCGAGCGGATGCCTATTGCCCGGAATCGTCCTGCGACTGCGACTGATTCGGGCGGTCCTGCGGCTGCGACGAATCGCTCTGACCCTGCCCCGATTGACGCCGCGGAACCACGAGACCGCTCGCCGTCTGCACGAGGACCTTCGATCCCGTCGCGACGTCGAAATTCGCCTTGTCGTTGGCGCCGTACGCGTAGCCCGCAGCCGCGCCGCCCGCGATGCCGACGACGCTTCCGAGCGTCCCGCCGAGGATGCGGCCGATCGTCTGGCTGCCGATCGCGGCGCCGACGCCCGCGCCGAGGCCCTTGCGCGCGGCCGTGCTGTCGCTCTTGGAATCCATCTTGAGCACGTTGCCCGAGAGCGGCACGTTACGCCCGTTCGAGAACGTGATCGAATCGAACGCGAGCGAGAGCACGGCCTTGCGGCCTTGCGACGCCGGCCGAACGCTCGCGACGTGCCCGTGGATCGACGCGCCCTGCAGGTTCGCGTCGGAGCCGGGGTAGGGCGGGACGACCTGCAGCGTCACGTTGTCGCCGTCTTTCGCGCTCTTCGTGTTGATGTCGGCCGACGTCAGTTGCGCGTTGATCGTCGAACCGGCCGGGATCGTCGTGGTCGGCGCGTCCGAGAACGCGACGGTTGCGGCGAACGTCGCGGCGACCGCAGCGGCCCGGAGGAACGAGGGGCGTATCGATGCGAGCATGGCGAATCTCCTTGGAACGTTTCCGAACGCTCGAGCACTCGGCTCTATTACCGGAAACGTTCCGCAATCGTCCGCGCGTTCCGCCACCCGGCCGCGGCCGTAAGGAGAACGATACGCGTCAGACCGGCCGCCGGACGGGCGCGACGACGAGTTCGGAAAGCAGCAGCCCCGCGACGATCTCGACCGCGGCGATCGACGCGTTCGCCGCGATCGTCGCCGCGTCGGCCGCGTTGTTCTGCAAGAGAAATAGGATGCTCTCGTAACTGAGCGCGCCCGGCACGATGATGAGGATGCCCGGGATCAGCAGCACGGCTTGCGGGAGGCGCACGTAGCGCGCGCCGACGTTGGCGAGGATGCCGACGACGAGCGCGGCGCCGAACGTCGCGACTTGGAACGCGGGCGAGCTCGCGAAGAGTCGGTAGGCGATCTCGGCGATCCCGCACGATCCGAAGACCCACGGCACGTCGGCGAGGCGCGCGCGTTCGAGAACGGCGATCCCGACGGCGATGCCGAGCACGCCGAGGGCGATCACGTACCAGGGCGTCGTGCTGTACGCGATCTTCTGCACGTGCAGCGCGCTCGGGCCGACCACCGCGATTCCGAGCGCGAAACCGCATCCGAGCGAGAGCAGCGTCATCAGCACGCTTCCGAGCCGCGCGGTTCCGGCGACGAGGTTGCGCGAGGCGAGCTCGTGCAGCGCGGTCGTGAGCGAGAAGCCCGGCAGCACCTGAACGACGCCCGCGACGATCGGCACGTAGACGGCGATCGGTCCGATCTCGTTCGCGTAGAGCGTCACGATGACGGTCGAGAGAAAGCCCGCGAAGACTTCGAAGAGTCGATCGACCGCCGGGACGCGCTGGCCGATCACCCAGACGATCCCGACCGCGAGCCCGATGACCGCGGCGACGATCGCTTCGCGGGCGTGACCGCCGAGCATGATCGCGACCCCCGTCGAGAGCGCGCCGTACGCCGCGATCCCGGCGAGCGGCGGCAGCGGCAGCGGGCGTTCGACGAGCGCGTTCACGCGGGCGAGCGCGGCGAGCGGCGCGACGTCGTGCGCGACGATCTCCGCGAGGACGGCGTTGAGGAGCGAGAGCCGGCGGAAATCGACGGCGCCGGGCTCGAGCCGCAGCAGCACGATGCGCTGCCCGAGCGCGGGTCCCGATGCCGCCGTGATGCTCGTCGGCAGCACGGTGACCTGCAGCTCGATGCCGAGGGCGACCGCGGCGCCGTGCATGAGCGTTTCGAGCTGATCGCTCGCGACGCCCGATTGATGGTACGCGCGGCCGAGCGCCATCACGAGTTCGGTTCGCGGATCGCCCGCGACCGCGACGCTGGCCGCCTCCTGCGCGGCGTCGGCGGCGGCGACGATCTGGCTGCCATCCATATCTGCGCTCAGGTACGCGGCCTTGCAAGCGAACTACTCGTCGCCCTGGAACAGGAGCGCCGATGAATATGCTGCTCGCTCGGCGCAAGCCCGTCGACGTCATCCTCGCTCAGAACGAAGAGGCTACGGGGGGCGAGCATCTCAAACGCACGCTCGGCGTCTGGGGCCTCATGGCGCTCGGGATCGGCGCGATCATCGGCACCGGGATCTTCGTGCTCACGGGGAAGGCGGCCGCGACGAGCGCGGGGCCGGGCGTCGTGATCTCGTTCGTCATCGCCGGGATCGTGAGCGCGCTCGCGGCGCTCTGCTATGCCGAGCTCGCCTCGACGGTCCCCGTCTCCGGCAGCGCCTACACGTACACGTACGCGACGCTCGGCGAGTTCATCGCCTGGATCGTCGGCTGGGGGCTGATCCTCGAGTACGCGCTCGGCGCGGCGACGGTCGCGATCGGCTGGTCGGGCTACTTCTCGGATTTCTTGCAGGCGACGTTCGGAATCGCGATTCCGAAGGCGCTGCGCACGAATCCCTTCGACGGCGGGACGTTCAACCTACCGGCGTTTCTGATCATCCTCATCATCTCGGGCCTGCTGATCCGCGGCATCCAGGAGAGCAACAACGTCAATAAGACGATCGTCGCGATCAAACTCGCGGTCGTCGCGTTCTTCATCGTGATCGGCAGTCAGCACGTGAATCCGGCGAATTGGCACCCGTTCGCACCGTTCGGCGTCTCGGGCATCATCAACGGCGCGTCGCTCGTCTTCTTCGCCTACATCGGATTCGATGCGGTCTCGACGTCGGCCGAGGAGGTCGTGAACCCGGGGCGCGACATGCCGCGCGGCATCATCGGAAGTCTCGCGATCTGCACGATCCTCTACATCATCGTCTCCGGTATCCTGACCGGCATCATCTCGTACACGAAACTGAACGTTCCGTCGCCCGTCTCGTACTCGCTCATCGCGATCGGGCTCGGCTGGGCGGGCGCGATCGTCGCGCTCGGCGCGATCGCCGGGCTCACGACCGTCCTGCTCGTGATGCTCTACGGCCAGAGCCGCGTCTTCTTCGCGATGTCGCGCGACGGTCTGCTCCCGGGAGCGTTCTCGCGCATCCATCCGACGTTCAAGACGCCGTACATCTCCTCGGCGCTGATCGGCATCGTCGTCGCGTTCGTCGCCGCGATCGGTCAGCTCGACGTCGTCGCGAATCTCGTCAACATCGGGACGCTCGTCGCGTTCACGCTCGTCTCGGTCGGCGTCATCGTGCTGCGGCGGCAGCAGCCCGAACTCGAGCGCGGATTCCGCGTGCCGTGGAATCCCGTCGTCCCCGCGCTCTCGGCGATCGGCGCGCTCTTCCTGATCTTCAAGGGGTTGCCGCTCATGACGATCCTCAGTTATCTCACGTGGCTCGTGATCGGACTCGTCATCTACTTCACCTACAGCCGGCGCCGCAGCGCGCTCGGCCGTTCGTCGTAACGCTCACCGCACGTTAAGGAGTACTCGTGTCCGACGCGACCGCTCGCCCGATCGAAGACGTCCTGCTCGAACGCTATCGCTCGTTCAAAGCCGGGACGTACGAGGAGCATCGCGAGCTCTTCGCCGGGCTCGCCGCGAGTCAGCATCCGCGCGTCCTCTTCATCACGTGCTCGGACTCGCGCGTCGTTCCGAGCGTCATCCTCGCGGGTAACCCGGGCGATATCTTCGTGTGCCAGATCGTCGGAAACATCGTCACGCCGTACGGCGTGATCGGCGGCGTCGCCGCGACGGTCGAGTACGCGGTCACGATGCTCGAGGTGCAGGCGATCGTCGTCTGCGGTCACTCGGATTGCGGCGCGATGAAGGCGCTGCTGCACGCGGAGAACTACGCGGCGTTTCCGGCGATCACCACGTGGCTCGCGAACGCGGAGACGGCGCTGCGCATCGCGAGGATCGACGCCGAGTCGCTCGACGAGAAGGCGCTGCTCGAGCGCACGATTCGCGAGAACGTCGTCGCGCAGATCGAACACCTGCAGACGCATCCGGCCGTCGCCGTCGCGCGCCGGCGCGGGCTGCGGATCTTCGGCTGGGTCTACGATATCGCGAGCGGCGAGATCGACAGCTACGACGAGCGGACGCGCGAGTTTGGGCCCTTCGACGCACCGCGGTGAGCGCGTGATCGTCGGCCGCGTCGCGACCTGGACGAGCGTCGTACGCGAGGTCCGCCTGCCGCTCGCCGTCTTCGCGCTCGAATCGGGGATCGCGGTCGGCCTCGGACGCTTCACGTCGTTCTTCCGGCACGTTACGATCCCCGACACCGCGCTCACGCTGATCGGCGCCGCGATCAGCATCCTCGTCAGCTTCCGAACGGCGACCGCCTACGCGCGCTGGTGGGAGGCGCGGACGCTCTGGGGCGGGCTCGCGAACGCGTCCCGCACGCTCGCGCGGCAGGCGCTCTCGTTCGACGCGAGCGGAGCCCCGGGGCCGCTGCCGACCGCGATGCGATCGCTCGTCCTCGCGCAGATCGCCTACGTCCACGCGCTCCGGCGGACGCTGCGCGATCAAGACCCGGTCCCCGAGATCGAACGCGTGCTCGGCGCGAGCGCCGCACGCCGCATCGCACCGAGCGCGAATTATCCCGCGCGGCTCGCGTTCGACATGGGACGGACGATCGCGAGCGTCCGCTCGAGCGGCGACCTCGACGGCTTCTCGTGGCTGCGGCTCGACACGACGCTCGCCGAGATCGTCGCGCTCCAAGGCGGGTGCGAACGCCTCAAGACGACGCCGCTCCCGCGACAGTACGACCTCTTCCCGGAGCTCTTCATCTACGCGTACTGTTTCGTGCTGCCGATCGTCCTCGCCGATCAGCTCGGGGTGCTGACGCCGCTCGTCACGATCCCGGTCTCGTTCGCGTTCCTGATCATCGACCGCATCGGCCAGAATCTCGAAGACCCGTTCGCGAATCGCGCGTACGACACGCCGTTGACGAACATCACGCAGTCGATCGAGCGCGTGCTTCGCGAGTTCCTCGGCGATCCCGAACCCGTCGCCGTGGCGCCCGCGCGCCGCGGCGTGCTGATGTAACGGCGATCGTCAGACGTTCGCGGGTTCGAGCGGCGGCGTGTCGCTCGTCTTCACTTCCGCGCCGCCCTCCGACCAGAGGATGTGGAACGTCCCGGCGACGTCGGTGCGGCGATAGGTGTGCGACCCGAAGTAATCGCGCAGCCCCTGGATGAGGTTCGCGGGCCCCGCCGCCCGGCGGAAGCCGTCGAAATACGCGAGCGCGGACGAAAACGCGGGGATCGGGATGCCGTGCTCGACCGAGAGCGTCACGACGCGCCGGAGCGCCGGCTCGCAGCGTTCGAACGCATCGTGAAAATACGGCATCAGCAGGAGATTCGTAAGCGACGCATCCTTCGCATACGCCTCGCGGATGCGGTCGAGGAACTTCGCGCGGATGATGCAGCCGCCGCGCCAGATCCGCGCGATCGTTCCGAGATCGAGCTTCCAATCGAACTCTTTGGAGGCCGCGCCGAGCTGATCGAAGCCCTGCGCGTACGCGACGATCTTCGCCGCGAAGAGGGCGTCGCGCAGATCGTCGAGCGCCGAGGCGTCGGCGTCGCGCCGCGCCGCCGACGGGCCGTGGAGCGCCTTGGATGCCGCGACCCGCTCGCCCTTACGCGCGGAGAGGGAGCGCGCGAAGACCGCCTCGGCGATCGCGGTGACCGGGATGCCGAGGTGGAGCGCCTGCTCCGCCGTCCAGCTGCCGGTGCCTTTCTGCTCCG
This sequence comes from Vulcanimicrobiota bacterium, assembly GCA_964658555.1. Lineage (GTDB taxonomy): Bacteria > Vulcanimicrobiota > Vulcanimicrobiia > Vulcanimicrobiales > Vulcanimicrobiaceae > CAZZYZ01. The sequence goes on from CAZZZK010000037.1 coordinate 7,451, forward strand.
CCTCGTCGAGGATGACGTCGACGAGCGGACGCTTCGACTGCGGATCGACCTTTCGAAGCACCTCGGCCGTGATCTGTATCAGATACGAATCGAGCTCGCCGCCGTTCCAGGCGAGGAACGTATCGGCGATCGTCGCCGCGTCGAGGCCGTACGCGCTGCGCATCAGGTCGTACGACTCGGCGATCAGCTGCATGTCCGCGTATTCGATACCGTTGTGAACCATCTTCACGTAATGGCCGGCGCCGTCGGAGCCCAGGAACGCGCAACACGGCTCGCCCTCGACCTGCGCCGCCATCTTCTCGACGATCGGACGGATCCGCTCGTACGCCTCGGCGTCGCCGCCCGGCATCATGCTCGGCCCCTCGAGCGCGCCGACCTCGCCGCCCGAGACGCCCATCCCGATGTAGCGGATCCCCGTCGCTTCGAGCGCTTTTCCGCGCCGCTGCGTATCGCTGAACAGCGAATTGCCGCCGTCGATGAGGATGTCGCCGGGCTCGAGTTTCGGCGCGAGTTCGGCGATCACGTCGTCGACCGGCTTCCCGGCCTTGACCATCATGACGATCGCGCGCGGCCGCTTCAGCGCGGCGATGAAATCGTCCGTGCCGCGCGTCGCGACGAGCGACCCGCCGTCCGCGCCGTCGCCGCCGTGCTCGCGCATGAGGAGGTCCGTCTTCCCCTCGCTCCGATTGTGTACGGCGATGGTGAATCCGTGATTCGCGCCGTTGCGCGCCAGATTCGCACCCATCGTCGCGAGGCCGGTGATTCCGAGATCGCAGTCCATGGGTTATCGATGCCCCGAACGCCTCGCTTCCATGTCCCGGCGCGCGCGGTCGGCGGGTGAGCCGGAACGACGAACGCCGCCCGTGGTGGACGGGCGGACGCTCGTGTTTCAACGCGAACGGTGCGCCGAAGGCGGCCTTTTCGACGAAGCGCGCCGCTGAGAAGGCGATCCCGGCGACGAGCCGCGGGCTCCGTCCCTATCCGTGCGAGAAGCACGGATGGCACGTGGGCCACGGCTAGCCGCTCGGCGCGTTTAGAAGCGGCCGCGTCCGCCGACGTTGATCACCGTCGCGTTGATCGCACCCTCTCCGCCGCGCGTTCCGCGTACCGAGATGAACTGCCCCGCCTGCAGGCGCGCGCCCGTCGGATTGATGACGGTGCCGTTCTTGAGGAAGATCTGCTGACCGCCCTCGAGCGTCACGTTCGTGCCGTTCACGCGCGCGATCCGGCCGCTCGCCGAACGGTGGCCGTGCCCGCCGTGGAAGCCGCCCTGATAACCGCCGCCGTAGTTCTGAGCGGAAGCGATGGCCGGCGCGCCGGCGCCGAGCGCGGCGACGAGGAATCCGGCGAGAAGCGTTTTGGTCATGATTGCCTTTCGATGTGATGGAACGTGAGTACGACCGGTTCAACGACCGCGCGCGACCGGGCGTCCTGTGAGCGTGCTGGGCTTTCGCACCCGCCGAGCGATCGCGCTCGATCGCGGCCGCGATCGACGATCAACGCGTGAGGAGATCGGCGTACGCGGCTTCCGTATCGACGTCGACGTACGGTGCGTCCCCATCGATCGCGACGGCGACACGTCGAAGATGCGCCGCGTCCCGTAGCGTGCGCACCGTATCGCCCGGCGGCAGGGTGGCGAATGCGGATCGCACGCGTCCGGCGAAGACGACCGGGTGGCCGGCGACGCCGCCGCGCACCGGATACGCGACGTCCGCGTCGCCGAGCGCCGATGCGATACGCGCGACCAGCTCCGAGGTGACGAGCGGCGTGTCGACGAGCAGCACCGCGATCGGCGCGTCCCGCCGCCCGAGCGCGGTCGAGGCGAGCGTGAGGGAGCGGCTCATGCCGCGTTCGGGAGCGTCGTTCTCGACGACGATCGCGCCGCGCGCCGCCTCGCGCATCCGAGCCGGCGCGTTCGCGCCGAGCACGACGGCCGTCGGCCACGGCGATGCCGCCGCGAGCGCGTGCTCGAGGAACGTCCGTCCGCGCCACGGCAACAGCGCCTTCGCACGTCCGAGGCGCGACGACGCCCCGGCGGCGAGCACCGCGCAGACGAGCGTCAGACGGGCGTTCCGCGCAGCGGCGCGCGGACGAGTTCGACCGCGATCCCCCAGATCGCGTGCGAGATCGCCTCGTTGATCTGCTCCGACGCCGGCACCCGGGCGAGCGGCGGCGTCAGACCCGCCGCGGGCAGGGCGATCTCGTGCGCCCCGATCCAGTTCGCGATCCCGTGCCACGCACCGGCGCCGGCGGTCACGCCCGGGACGTACTCGGCGAGCGCTCCGTACGCGCCCGCGCAGGCGGCGCTGAAACCGAAGTGGATCGCGAGCGTCACGGGCTTCTCGGTCGCCGGATCCAGCTCGTCTCCCGTCCACGCGTGCCACGCCTTCTTCGCGAGGATCCACGGCGGCTGTTCGCGGCCCTCCGGCCGCGGCGGCGCGACGCCCTCGCATCCCATCTTCACGAGGCCGCCGAGCACGCCGCCCGCCGCGCCCGCCAAAAATCCGTAGGTCGCGTTCTTCACGGTCATGCGCGACACGTTCCCACAATCGCCCAATCGCCGCGGCATAGCGAAGGCGGCGAACGGGTACGGCTACCGCGATGCGCCCGACGATCGCGAGCCGTGAACGCGCCGCCCGCGCGGCCGGCGTTCGCTAGATGGCCGTGGCGACGTCGCCGATCGAAGCGACGGTCGGCTTCGTCGTCGTCCTGCTCTTCGCCGCGCTCATCGTCGGCATCGTCGCCCGCAACCTGCGCGCGCCGTACGCGATCCTGCTGCTGCTCGTCTCTTTACCGCTGAATCTTCACGGCGCGATTTCGTTCGGTCCCATACTTCTGTTCATCTTCCTGCCGGCGCTGATCTTCGAAGCCGCGTGGCAGCTCGATTTCGCGACCGTTCGCCGGTACGCCGCACCGATCGCGGTCCTCGCGATCCCGGGCGTCCTCGTGACGATGGCGACGATCGCGGCCGCGGCCGTCGCGTTCGGGCATCTGCCGTGGATCGAAGCGCTGCTGCTCGGCGCGATCCTCTCGGCGACCGATCCGATCGCCGTCATCGCCGCGTTCCGCTCGCTCGCGGGCGTCCCGTCCGAACTCGAGACGATCGTCGAGGGCGAATCGCTCCTCAACGACGGGATCGCCGCCGCGGCGTACGGCGTGCTCTCGCTCGCGGCGCTCACGACGCAGCTCCCGGCCCCGAGCGCGGTCCTCGGGAGCCTCGTCGTCGGGAGCGCGGGCGGCGCGCTCGTCGGGGCCGTCGTCGCGTTCGGGCTCGCGCTCGTCATACGCTTCGCACGCGACGTCCAACTCGACATCGTCGCGACGCTCGTCGGCGCCTACGGATCGTACCTGCTCGCCGAACGGCTCGGCGCCTCGGGAATCTTCGCCGCGCTGACCGTCGGCGTCGCGCTGCGCGCGCTGCCGCGTTTCCCGTCGGGCGACGGTGCCGTCGAAGGCGTCGATCGCTTTTGGGGCGTCCTCGCGTTCATCGCGAACGCGCTCGTCTTCTTACTGCTCGGCCTGCGCATCGACGTCTCGCGCATCTTTCACGAGCCGGCGCTGATCGCGGCGACGCTCGTCGCGCTCGTCGTCTCGCGAATCGCGATCGCATACGTGGGCCTGCCGCTCGTCGGGATCCGCGGCGAGCGCGCGGCGTGGAACCACGTCGTCGTCATCGCCGGGATGCGCGGCGCGCTCTCGCTCGCGCTCGCGCTCGCGATGCCCGCGCAGACGCCGTATCGCGCGCAGATCATCGACGCCGTCTTCTTCGCGGTCACCGTGACGCTCGTCGTGCAGGGCTTCGCGATCGGGCCGGTCATCCGGCGTTTGCGGCTCTCGTAAGCGAGAACGTCCGCCCCCGCGGTGCGCGGAAGCGGACGTTTTCGCGGAGGGGCGTCGCTCAGGCTTGGCGGCGCGTCACGTCCATCGCACGCGTCGTCTGGATCGTCGCACCGGCACCCGTCGCGAGATTGAAGTTCGGGCGATCGTTCTTCGCATACGCGTAGCCGCCCGCAGCACCGCCGACCAGGCCGACGACCGAACCGAGCGTTCCGCCGAGGACGCGGCCGATCGTCTGACTCCCGACCGCGGCGCCGGCGCCGGCACCGAGGCCTTTACGCGCGGTCGTATTCTCGCTCACGGTATCGAGCTTCACGACGTCGGCGCGCAGATACCCGATCTCGCCGTCCGGCAGCGTCAGCCGATCGAACGCGAGCGAGAGTTCGGCCGTGCGTCCTTGGCCGCCGCTGCGCACCGCGGTGATGTGGCCCGTGATGCGCGCGTTCTCGAGGCTCGAATGGCCCGCGGGATACGGCGAAACGACGCGCATCGTGAACGTCTGACCGACCTGCGCGTTCTTCGTGTTGATGTCGGGCGAGGTGAGCACGGCGTGGATGCGCGAGCCCGCGCCCAAGTGCAGCGCGGCTTCGGCCGGCACGGAGGTCGTGCAGACGAATGCGGCCGCGGCCGCGAGCGCGGCGGAACGGGCGAGTGAGAGAGGTGACCACATGGCGTTCGAGCTCCTATCAAGTGCTGCGCGCGACGCATCGCGTTCCGCGATCGGCGAGCGCCCGATTCGATGACACCACATGAACGGATGCGGCGAGGCATTCGTTCTGGGGTCGATACACCACTTGTTTCGGGGTTCGCCGATTTCAAACGCGAAATCGCGGAGCGCATTGGGTCCATTCGACCCTCGCCGCACGTTCGGTTTCGCCGCACAATCGAGGTCATGATCCACGTGCGCGTTCGACGCGTCGTCACGCAGCCGTTTCCGGCCGCACGGGTAGGTCGCGCCGTACCGCGCGCGGCGATGCTCATCGCGGTCGTGCTCTCGCTCGCGATGGTCGGCGTACGCGTCGCCGAAGCGCAGACCGATCCCATCGCGTGGATTCGAATCGCGATCGGACTCGCCGCGATGACGTTCGTGCTCGGCTCGCGCCGGCGTTCGCTCGTCGAACGCGCCGTGCTCGCGTTCTGCGTCGAGGCCGTCGCCGCGATCGCGATGTTCGTCTTCGTCGACGCGCCGTTCGTCGAGGATCACGCTGCGGAGATCGCGCGGGCGGGCACGGCCGCCTACGCTCGCGTCGCCCACCGCGATCTCGCGCGCGACGTGCGCGCGAACGGCCTGTTCCTCGGCCGGCCGTCGCGTTAGCGCGGCGGGAGCGACGGTGCCGCGTCGGCGCGCAACCCCGTCGCGATCCGCGAGTACGTATCGGCTTCGCCCGTTCCGCCGCCCTTAAAGACGAGGGTCGGCGCGCCCGGCGCGCGACACGCGGCGATCGCGGGCGCGACGGCTCCGGCGAGCGCGAATTCCGAGATCTCGCGCAAGACGCAGAACGATCGGCCAACGTCGCCGCCGCTGAGCACGAGCGCGCCGACGCGATCTAAAAACGGGACGATCAATTCGATCAGCCGTTCGCGTAGTTCGCGGCTCGTCGACGCGGCATCGAAACCGTGGACGCGACCCATCGAGAGCGCCGCCTCGATATCGCTTCGATCGGAGGGCAGCGCGACGAGCGTATCGCGCCCGCTCGCGAGCGCCTCGCCGATCCGTTCGGCGATCACGGAGGACCGCTTGCGGCTCTCGTCGATGAGGATCGTGCGCGGATCGACGATCTCGACCGAGGCGCCGCTCGCCGCGAGGTGCGCGATCTGCCGCCTCGTCATCTCGCTGAGACTTCCGATCACGAAGAGCGTCGGTCCGGCCGGCGCGGCCGTCGCGCGTCCGCGCGTCTCGCCGGTCGCGGAGCACAGCCGCGGCGCGAGCGGCGCGAAGAGCCCGGCCGACCCGACCCACAGGAATCGCTCGTCACCCGCGAGGCTCGCGATCGCTTCGAGGTCGGCGTCGCAGGCGGCGTCGAACGCGATCGCGCGCGCACCGCGTGCGATCGCCTCGCCGACGGCGCCGTGCAGCCCGGACGCTCCGCCGCCGGCACTCGCGGCGGGCAATACGGCCGTCTCGCCCGCGGGCAGGTAATCGACGATCGCACTCGACCGGACCGGCGCGAAGAGATCGCTTCCGAAATCCGATTCGTGGACCGGCGTGCCGTGAACGAAGAGCATCCCGCCGCGCTGCGTCCGGCCGGCGCTCGGATAGGCGGGCACGACGAGCGCGATCGCATCCGGCCGCGCTTCGAGGAGCGCGGTCGTCTCGCTGCGGATGTTGCCGCGCAGCGTCGAGTCGATTTTCTTCGCGAGCCGCACGTCCGGCGCGACGCTCGCGAGCAGCTCGCGCACGCAGTCGTGCG
>CAZZZK010000038.1:0-8154 GCA_964658555.1 Vulcanimicrobiota bacterium
CACGGCACGTTCGAATCGCGCGCGAAGAGCGCGAAATACGCATCCCACTGATGGCTGTCGAGCAGCGGGCGCGCGGCCGATGCGGGGAGCGCCGGAACGCAGGCGAGCGCGAGCGCGAGGAGCGCGGCCGAGGTCCGGCGCGCGACGTCAGAACGAGTCGTCGTAAAAGAGCCTTCCGGTCGTCGCGCGCGGGACGCGAAAGCCGACGGTGTACGCGTGCGAGCCGCCCTGCGCGACCTCGTCGCCGGAGTTGCGGATCCCGACGAGCGCCGCGTCGCCGGAGTCCGCGCCGAGAAAACGCTTCGCGGCCGGATCGACGAACACGAAGTGACTGATCTTCGGAACGAGGGCGAATCCGAGCGTGTTCGTCCACGTGAACGTCACGATGTAGAAGTCGTCCGTCGATCGAGCGTTCGCGTTCGCGGCGGGGACGTCCCGAACGTTCTCGATCGCAACGCCCGTCCCGCCCTCGACGAGCGGAACGATCGCGTCGCCCGGTTTTTCGGGCGCTTTGCATCCCGAAAGAAACACGACGGCGGCGAACGAGAGGGCGGCGGACCGGGTCACGCCGCGCCGTTCGCCCGTGGCGCAGGCATCCCCCGCGCATCTGGGTAAGCCGATTTCGTGAACCGCGATCCCGAGAACACCACCTCCGTGCGTTGCGACGCATGCGGCTTCGAAGCCGAGCCCGGAACGGTGCGTAGCGCACGGGATCTCGCCCGCACGTTCGTCGTCGTCGTCGCATGCGCGTCGTGCCGCAGCCCGTTCGTGGTGCTCTCACGCAACTGATGGACCGTCGCGACGCGACCGCGAACGCGGACGATCCCGTCGCGCTCTTGGAGCGGACGGGCCACGCCGCGGCCTTCGCGCCCGGCCCGCTGCCCGCGCTCGCGCTCCGGCGCATCGTCGAAGCGGGCCGCCTCGCGCCCTCGCTCTACAACACGCAGCCCTTCCGCTTCGTCGTGATTCGCGACCGCGACGCGTACGAGCGATTTCGGGCCGGGTGTGCGAAATCGCGCGATACGTTCATGAAGGCGCGCAAGGTTTTCGCGATGATGAACAAGCGTCTGAGCGAACCGCGCTTCGTGCGCGGCCTCGAACGTCAGGCGACGGGCCCCGTGCTCCCCGAGAACGGCTACGCGATCGTCGTCCTTCAAGACGATACGCTCAGCGAGTCCGTCGAGGCGTGCGCGTGCGCGCTGATGGCGATGCAGCTCGAGGCGACCGCGCTCGGGCTCGCGAGCGCCTTCACGAGCTGGGCGCGCGGCCTCGGCTTCCAAAAGGAGATGGTCGCGCTGCTCGGCGTGCCCGACGGCTACAAGATCTTCACGAGTCTCGTCGTCGGCAATCCGGTCGAGCCGCTCGCCGCCGCGACGAAGAAACGACGGGCGTTCGACGATGCCGTCTCGTGGATCTGACGACTTCGACGTCATGAAATGGTGGCTGCGCAGCCGCGACGGGATCGACGACGTTCAGGACCGCGACATCTCGCGCAGCTGCGAATCGAAGGACGCCTACCGCACGGAAGAGGAAGCGCGCGCGCATGCCGCCATGAACGGCATGTCACGCGTACTCTTCACGTATCGTTGCACGTACTGCGACGCGTGGCATCTCACGCGCCGCAAAACGTAGCGAGGACGCGACGTCTAGAACGTTATTGCGACGTTCCCGTGGGATTCGCACCGTTGAGATCGCCGCAGGCGACGTAGTCCTTGAGGTCGTTCGCCGACTTGTGCAGGTTGATCGCATACGGCGAGCTCGTGAGCTCCGCGAGCGTCACGCCTTTGACGACGGTCGTCGACGTGCCGACCGGCTGGCCGCCGCCGTCGACGCCCTTGGTCACGCTCTTGAGCGCGTACTTCGGTGCCGGATCGAGCTTCGCACACGTTCCGGTGTGGATGTGCGCGGGCTCGGCGTCGGCCGGCTGGCCCATCGTCGAGATCACGACCTGAACGCCGCCCTTGACGTTGCTCAGCGTCGCGGTTCCGGTGACGCCCGAATTGTTCTGCGCGCGAAGCTGGACCTGGACTTGGCTCGACGAGGCGCCGCCCGTCATCGGAGCGGTCGAACCCATCGCATCGGGTGCCGGCGACGTCTGCGCGAATGCGGGCGCCGCGAGCGCGAGTGCGAAGGGAACTGCTAGAAACGTGGAACGCATACTGACCTTTCGAGAATAGTGTACGCATCGCTATTCCCGCGATCCAAACGGAAGAACGCGTTTCGAACCGATTTTTTTAATTGGCGCTCAATACGCGAGCGCGGGAACTTTTCGAAGCGTTCGTTCGTCGACGACGACCCGGTACATGAAATCGGCGACGTCCGCGCGCGAGATCGGTTTGCCGTTCGGCGGTAAGAAACGGTCGTTCGCGCGATAGAGGCCCGTTCGCGGCCCGTCGGTGAGCCGCGTCGGCCGCACGATCGTGTAGACGAGATCGCTCGCTTCGATCTCGCGTTCCATCACGCGCATGTCGGCGAGCACCTTGCCGAGGACGAACGGCATGAAGATGCGCCGCGCGAGAAAGCCCATATTCGGATCGTCTTCGACGCCGGCCGACGAAACGACGAGCAGCCGTTTCGTTCCGTTGCGGCGCATCGCGGTCGCGATGTTGCGCGTGCCCTGCGAGTAGAGCGTCGTCGCACCGATGCCGCCCGGGCCGAGCGCGGAGAAGACGACGTCGCATCCGCCGACGGTCGTGTCGACGGATTCCTGATCGAAGACGTCGCCCTGCACGACGCCGATCGCGCCGAGATCGCGCGGCAGCTTCGCGCGATCTCGTACGAGGATCTTCACGTGATCCGCATTCTCGCGCGCGATCGCGATGAGCCACCTGCCCACGCCGCCCGTTCCGCCGAAGATCGCTACCCGCATGACGGGGGATTCGCGTTCGCGCGCCGCCGAAGCCTCGCGCCATGCGCATCGCTCGGTTCCGGCAGTCCGGCTCGATACGGCTCGGCCTCGTTCCGGACGACGCGCACGTCGCCGCGTTCGCGCCGAACGTCGCCGACCTGCAGACCTATCTCGCGCTCTCGCGCGGCGAGCGTTCCGCGCTCGCCGTCGAACCCGCGGTGCCGCTCGCGAGCGTCGCGCTGCTCGCGCCGATCGTGCCGCGGAAGAACGTGTTCTGCGTCGGCAAGAATTACGCCGATCACGCCGCGGAGATCGCGAAGGCGGGCGGCGTCGCGGTCGAGCGGGCCGAGGTGCCGACGTTCTTCACGAAGGCACCGACCTCGATCGCCAATCCCGGCGCGACGCTGCGGCTCGATCCGCAGGTCTCGCAAAGCTACGATTGGGAAGCCGAGCTCGCGGTCGTCATCGGCACGCGCTGCCGCGACGTCGCGGAGGCGGACGCGCTCGACGTCGTCTTCGGCTACACGTGCCTCAACGACATCACCGCGCGCGATCTGCAGAAGCGGCACGGTCAGTGGTTCAAAGGCAAGTCGCTCGACGATACCTGCCCGATCGGACCGTGGATCGTCACGGCCGACGAGATCCCCGAACCGCAGTCGCTCGCGATCGGACTGAGCGTCGACGGCGTGCGGAAGCAGTCCTCGAATACGAGCGAGATGATCTTCGGCGTTCGCGCGATCGTCGCGTCGCTCTCGCGAGGCATGACGCTCGAACCGGGCGACGTCATCGCGACGGGAACGCCCGACGGCGTCGGCGTCGGGCGCACGCCGCCCGAGTTCCTACGCGACGGAAACGCCGTCGCGGTCGAGATCGCGAAGATCGGCGTCCTCGAGAACACGATCGCCCGGTGAGGCGAAGCGCGCGCCCCGAAGCGCTAGCTCGCCTTCGCTGAGGCCTCGGGCGCGAGAACGATCGGCCGCTCGGGCCGCAAGAGCGCGCCGCGCGACGGTTCGACCGCACGCGCCGCCGTCTCGCGCAGCGCGAGGCGACGACCGATCGTGGCGAGCGCGAGCACGCCTTCGAGCTGCGCGAAGCTCTCGCCGATGCACATCTTGCTCCCGCCCCCGAACGGAAAGTAGGCGAACTTCGGCGGCGCCTCGCCCGCCCAGCGCTCGGGCCGAAAGGCGTCGGGATCGTCGAAATATCTCGCGTTGCGCTGCGTGACGTACGGACTGACGTAGATGCTCGTCCCTTTCGGAATCGCGAAGCCGCCGAGCTCGATCGAGACGAGCGGCCGGCGTCCGAACGCCGGCACCGGCGGATAGAGACGCATCGTCTCGTTGAAGACGTGCGCCGTATACGTCAGCGCGCCGAGATCGTCGAAGGTCGGCGCGCGACCGCCGAGCACGCGCTCGAGTTCGGCGTGCATCGTACGCTCGACGCCCGGATGGCGCGCGAGTAATTGCCACGCCCACGTGAGCGCCGTCGACGTCGTCTCGTGACCCGCGAGCACGAGCGTCACGACCTCGCTGCGCAGCGCCGCGTCGTCCAGCCCGCGCCCGCCGTCGTCGCGCGCGTCGAGCAGCAGCGAGAGCAGATCGACGCCGCGCGCTTCCGCGCGACGCTGCGCGATCAGCGGCGCGACGATCGCTTCGAGCTCCGCGCGTTCCGCCCGGAAGAACGTGCGCGCGCGTTTGCGGCGGCGGCGGATCGCGTCGAGCGCGGGCGCGGCGAGCAGCAAACCGAGTGCGAAGAGATTGCCGCGGCCCGTGAAGCGCGCGAGCACCGCGGCGACGCGCGCCGTACTGCCGCGGACGTCGGCGCCGAAGAGCGCCGCGCCGACCGCCGCGAGCGTCAGGGCCGTCATCTCGCCGCCGATATCGACCTCGCGTTCGGCCGTCATGCGATCCGCGCAGCGTTCGGCCTCGGCGACGACGGCGTCAGCATACGAGGCGATGCGCGCGCGATGGAAGGCGGGCGCCATCAGGCGGCGGCGTGCGAGATGCGGCGGATCTTCCGTCGTGAGCAGGCCCTCGCCGAGCAGATCGCTCGCGAGCGCGGCGCCGACGTCGCGCGAGAACGCGTGCTGGCGCGTCACGAGGATCTGTTCGACGAGCGATGCGTCGTCGACGAACACGAGCCGCTGCGTCCCGAGCGCGAACGACGAGACCGGACCGTACTTTCGGGACAGACGCTGCAGCGCGGGGACGAGGCCGTTGCGCCCGACGTCGGCGAGGACCCGGAGGTTCGCGGCCCCGCGCGGACCCGGAGGCATCCGCATCAACGAGATGCGCCGCCGGACGTCGCGCCGCGCCGGCAACGTTCGCTGCAGTAGCGCACCTCGTCCCAATCGCGCGCCCACTTCTTGCGCCAGACGAACGGCAGACCGCACTTCGCGCACGTCTTTTCGGGCAGGTCGCGCTTTTTTACGTTCCGCAACGTCTCACGTACATGATCGCTTCGACGCTCTCGGGACTCATCGCGTTTGTTTTCGCCTCGATCGGGGTCGGCTCTTTCGCGAATCCCGCGGGGCTCGCGGCATCGTACGGGCTGCCGGTCGAGGGCGAGACGGGGATCGCGTACACGCGCGCGCTCGGAGCACGCGACCTGATCTTGGGCGCGATCGTCGCGGTGCTCGCGGCGGCGCGCGTCCCGCGAACGCTGCTCGGCAACGTCATCAACGTGATCGCGCTCGTCGGCCTCGCCGATTTCGTCCTCGTCGCGTCCGCGCGCGAGTCGCGCAAGTCGGCGTTGCTGCTGCACGGCGGCGGCACGCTCGGACTCGTCGTCGCCGCCGCGATCGTCAAAGCCGACCCCTAGCCTTCCCGGCCAGGACCGCCGCCCCGGGGAGGGGTAACAAAACGTCCGCCGGACGCTGCATCCTGCGGCTCGCGCCTGTCGCGCTGCTCCCGGCTTCCTAGGAGAGAACATGCTCATCGGCGTCCCGACCGAGGTCGCGGCGGGCGAGCGACGCGTCGCGCTCGTCCCCGAATCCGTCGCAAAACTCGTGAAAAATAATGCGAACGTCCTCGTGGAGCGCGGCGCCGGGACGGCCGCGGCGTTCCCGGACGAGGCGTACGAGACGGCCGGAGCCGCGCTCGGAACGGCGGCCGACGTCTACGCGAAAGCCGATCTCGTCGTGAAGATCGCACGCCCGACGGCGGCCGAACTCGAGACGATGCGCGCCGGACAGGCGCTACTCGCGCTCCTCGCGCCGCTCGGCGATCCGGCGTCGGTCGAAGCGTACGCGGCGCGCGGGATCTCCGCGCTTTCGATGGACGCGATCCCGCGCACGACGCGCGCGCAGAGCATGGACGTCCTCTCGTCGCAGGCGAACATCGCGGGCTACAAGGCCGTGTTGATCGCCGCCGCCGCGTCGCCGCGCTTCTTCCCGATGCTCACGACGGCGGCCGGCACGATCAAGGCGCAGAAGGTCTTCGTCATCGGCGCGGGCGTCGCGGGCCTGCAGGCGATCGCGACGGCGAAGCGCCTCGGCGCGATCGTCTCCGGCTACGACACGCGCGCCGCCGTGAAGGAACAGGTGCAGTCGCTCGGCGCGGCGTTCGTCGAGATCGATCTCGGCATCTCGGGCGAGGGCAGCGGCGGATACGCGCGCGCGCTCACCGACGACGAATCGCGCGCGCAGCAGCGCATCCTCTCGCGCTACATCCACACCGTCGACGTCGTGATCACGACGGCGGCCGTCCCCGGCCGGCGCGCGCCCGTGCTCGTGAGCGAGGACGCGGTCCGCGGCATGCGTGCCGGCAGCGTGATCGTCGACCTCGCCGCCGAGACGGGCGGCAATTGCGCGCTGACGAAGGCGGGCGAGACGGTCGTCGCGCACGGCGTCACGATCGTCGGCCCGACGAACGTCCCCTCCACGATGCCGTACGATGCGAGCGTGCTCTACTCGCGCAACGCCGTCGCGCTGCTCGGACTCATCGCGAAGGGCGGCGACCTCGTCCTGGACATGAGCGACGAGATCGTCCGCGGCACGACGCTCGTCAAAGACGGCGAGATCGTGCACGAACCTACGAAAGCCGCACTCGCCGGGAGCCCCACGTGAACGTCGCCCATCTCCTCACCGAACTCACCGTCTTCGTGCTCGCGGTTTTCGTCGGCGTCGAAGTCATCTCGAAGGTGCCGCCGACGCTGCACACGCCGCTGATGTCGGCCACGAACGCGATTCACGGAATCGTCCTCGTCGGCGCGCTGCTGATCGCCGTCGTCGCGGAACCGCAGCTCGGCCCGGTGCTCTCGATCCTCACCGTCTTCCTCGCGTCGCTCAACGTGTTCGGCGGCTACGTCGTCACGCAGCGGATGCTCGCGATGTTCAAGCCGCGTCCGGCCGACGATCCGGCGCGTCCGCAGAAGAAGCTTCGGGACGATCTCACGATCCGTCTCACGGACGAAGGCGCGAAATGAGCGATACCGCCTCCTCGACGTTACAGCTCTGGATCGATCTCGCGTATCTCGTCACCGGCATCTGCTTCATCGTCGGCCTGCGCCTCATGAGCTCGCCGCTCACGGCGCGCCGCGGCAATACGATCTCGATCGCCGGTATGGCGATCGCCCTCGTCGCCACGGGGCTGCGGCTCGACCTCGCCGACTCGTGGTGGATCGGCCTGATCGGCCTCGCGGCGGGAGCGGGCGTCGGCATCTACTTCGCGCGCGCCGTGAAGATGACGGCGATGCCGCAGATGGTCGCGATCTTCAACGGCTGCGGCGGCGGCGCCGCGGCGCTCGTCGCGAGCGCCGAGTATCTGCGGCTCGATCCCTCGACGCAGGCCGTTCCGCTCGATCTCGCCGTCGCGAGCGTCCTCACGAGCATCATCGGCGCGATCAGCTTCACGGGCTCCGTCGTCGCGTTCCTGAAACTTCAGGAGTTGATGACCGGCAGGCCGATCGTCTATCCCGGCCAGCAGGTCGTCAACGGGCTGCTCGCCGCGATCTCCGTCGTCTGCCTCGTCCTCGTCGCGCTCGGCATCGCGCCCGTCGCCTCGTTCTTCATCGCGCTCGTCGCGGCCGCGACGCTCGGCGTGCTCTTCGTGCTGCCGATCGGCGGCGCGGACATGCCCGTCATCATCTCGCTGCTCAACTCGTTTACCGGCCTCGCGGCGGCGCTCACGGGGTTCGCGCTCGGCAACGACGTCCTCATCATCTCGGGCGCGCTCGTCGGCGCGTCGGGTACGCTGCTCACGCTCATGATGGGCAAAGCGATGAATCGCTCCGTCGCGAACGTGCTCTTCGGTGCGTTCGGTGCCGCGAAGCCGGCCGCCGCGGGCCCGGACGCGCCGTAGCCACTG
>CAZZZK010000038.1:8164-13110 GCA_964658555.1 Vulcanimicrobiota bacterium
GGACGCGGGCCCCGCGGCCGACGTCACGATTCGCGAATCGTCGGTCGACGACGTCGCGAACATGCTCGCGAACGCGAAACTCGTCGTGGTGGTGCCGGGGTACGGCATGGCCGTCGCGCAGGCGCAGCACAGCGTACGCGAACTCGCCGATCAGCTCGAAGAGAAGGGCGTCGACGTGAAGTACGCGATCCATCCCGTCGCCGGCCGCATGCCCGGCCACATGAACGTCCTGCTCGCCGAAGCGAACGTGCCGTATCCGTCGCTCGTCGACATGGACGACATCAATCCGGAATTCGAGAAGACCGACGTCGCGCTGATCATCGGCGCGAACGACGTCACGAATCCCGACGCCCGCTCCAACACGTCGAGCCCGATCTTCGGCATGCCGATCCTGGACGTCGATAAGGCGGAGCGCGTCGTCGTGCTCAAACGTTCGATGAAGCCGGGCTTCGCCGGTATCGACAACCCGCTCTACGGGCTCGAGAACACGTCGATGCTCTTCGGCGACGCGAAGGCGTCGATCGATAAGCTCGTCGGAGCCGTCAAGACGTTGTGAACCCGCGCGAGCGCGCCGACCCGTTCGACGCGCTCGCGGCGGAGATGCGCTCGGACGAGATCGCGCTCGTGCCGCTCTCCGAACGCCATCTCGCGGCCTTCGACATCGCGTTCCGCGGCGACGACGAGCTCTGGACGTGGATGCTCGTCGCGAAGCCACGCGATCAGCACGAAACGGTCGCCTGGTTCGATCGCGCGTCGCACGAGCGGATCGCGCGCGAGCGTTGCGCGTTCGCGATCGAACTCCCGAGCGGCGAGATCGCCGGAACGACGAGCTTTCTCGACGTCCGTCCGTTCGACGGCGGGGTCGAGATCGGCTGGACGATGATCTTCGCCCCGTACCGCCGCACGTTCGTCAACACGGCGGTGAAGGTGCTGATGCTCGAACGCGCTTTCGATGCCGATTTCGTGCGCGTCGCGCTCAAGACGGACGCGCGTAACGCGCGCTCGCGCGCCGCGATCGAACGGATCGGCGCGACGTACGAGGGGACGCTGCGGTCGCTGCAGCGCCGCTACGACGGCACGGTGCGCGATACGGCGCTCTACTCCGTCGTCCTCGACGACTGGCCGCGCGTCAGGGAACGGCTCGAAACGATGCGCGCGCGACGCTGAGCCGACGGACGGAGGTGCGTCGCCGCGCGGTCGCGTGATCGCCCCGCACGCTCGAGCCGCGAAGCCGTCGGCGCCGCCGCATGCATGGGGCATTGCCGGGAACGAGGTCCGCATGAAAGCTATCGTCATGCGCGCGCCGGGCGGCCCCGAGGTGCTCGAAGTCGCCGACGTCCCGAAGCCCGCGATCGGCTCGACTCACCTGCTCGTGCGGATGATCGCGGCCGGGCTCAATCCCGTCGATTATAAGCTGCGGACGCGCGGCTCGTTCGCACCGAAAGGCGAGGCCGTCATCCTCGGGGCGGACGGCGCCGGGATCGTGGAGGCGGTCGGTTCCGACGTGACGCGCTTCGCGCCCGGCGACGCGGTCTATTTCTGCGACGGCGGCTTCGGCCTGACGCCCGGCACGTACTGCGAGTATCGCGCCGTCGACGAACGGCACGCGGCGCACAAGCCGCGGTCGCTCTCGTTCGAACAGGCCGCCGCCGCTCCGCTCGTCTTGATCACCGCCTGGGAATCGCTCTTCGAGCGAACGAGCGGCGTCGGCCCGGGCGCCCGCGTGCTCGTCCACGCGGGCGGCGGCGGCGTCGGCCACGTCGCGATCCAGCTCGCGCACGATGCGGGCGCGCTCGTCGCCGCGACGGTCAGCGAATCGAAAGCGGAGCTCGCGCTCTCGCTCGGCGCGGTGAAGACGATCGACTACCGTGCGACGGATTTCGTCGCGGAGACGAAGGCGTGGACGGACGGTCGCGGCGCGGACGTCGTCTTCGACACGGTCGGCGGCGAGACGTTCGCGAAGAGCTTCCATGCCGTGCGCCCGTACGGCGAACTCGTGACGTGCGTCGAATCGACGTGGCCGAGCGACGGCAGCGCCGTCGCGCAGCGCGCGAACCTCCGCGTCGGCTTCGAATGGATGCCCGGTCCCGCCGTCTACGGTTGGGAGGAGGCGAAGCGCAAACAAGCCGTGATCTTGCAGACCGGTGCCGAACTCTTCGATGCCGGAAAGCTGCGCATCGTCGTCGCGGAGACGTATCCGCTCGATGCGATCGCGGACGCTCATCGCTCGCTCGAACGCGGCTCCACGGCCGGAAAGATCGTCGTTACGATCGCCGCGCCCTGACGGGAGCGCGTCAGTTCATCGGTAGCGGACCGACGCGTTCGCGTAACGGATACGCGGCGTCGATCGCCGCGATTTCCTCCGCCGTCAGCTCGACGTCGCCCGCGGCGGCGTTCGCCTCGACGTGCGCGATCGTGCTCGCCTTCGGGATCGCGAACGCCGTCGAGTCGCGAACGAGGAACGCGAGCGCGATCGCCTCGCGCGTCACGCGATGGCGCTTCGCGATCTCCGCCAGCAGCCGATCGCCGTCCGCGTCGGGCGCGCGGCCGAGCGGCGTGTAGGCGACGAAGGCGCTCTCGTGTTCCTGCGCCCACGGGATCTCGTGCGCTTCGGGCGTCCGCTCGTCGAGATTGTACAGCACTTGATTACATGCGATCCTCGCTCGTGCGAGCGCGCCGTTCGCTTCGCGCAGGTCCCACGGATCGAAGTTGCTCACGCCGAGCGATCGGATCTTCCCCGCGTCGAGAAGCGCTTCGAGCCCGGCGATCGCTTCTTCGAGCGCGGTATCGCCTCGCCAATGCAAGAGGTAGCAATCGAGATAGTCGGTGTCGAGCCGACGCAGCGACGCGTCGCACGCCTTCGCGATCGACGCCTTCGAGTGCGCGTTCGACGGCACGATCTTCGACACGATGAAGAGCGACGAACGATCGTACGGTGCGATCGCTTCGCCGACGACCTCTTCCGAACGGCCGCGGCCGTACATCTCGGCCGTATCGATATGCGTCATCCCGAGATCGATGCCGCGCCGGAGCGCGTTCCGGTCCGTCGTCGGCCACGTGCCCTGTCCGATGATGGGCACGAGAAATCCGGTCGATCCGAACGCGCGCTGTTTCATACCGCTCGCTTATGCCCGAGAAAGGGATGCCGCGCTATGTTCCGGCGGTTAATTTCCGAGCGTGTTTGATAATCAATTGGACGAACGGTTCGACTTCGAAGAACGATGCGGGATGATCCATCGGCACCACGCGTACTGCGATATCGCGTTTGCCGAGCGTCAGGTAATCCGTGCCGCTGTAGAAGGTCACGTCGACGCCGAGTTCCGGGCGTACGAATTTCTCGGCCGACGATTGCGTGAACGGGGACGAACCCGGATACGGCGAGCCGAGGTCCGGCAAGAAGACGACGATCGTCCCCTGCGTCGATTCGTATAAGCACATCTTACCGGTAGCGCTCTCGAGGTCGTACGTGCGCTTCGAGCGTCTCACGTTCGGCCACGTCGTAAAGCGCTCCACGTCCGCCGTCGTGAAGAATTCGCACGGCGTGTACGGACGGACGACGGGACGGGCCGGCGCGGCGTCGGCCGCGCCGATCGAAGCGGCCGCGACGGCGAAGCCGAACAGCGACGCGAGAAAGGGAGCGACGGACGAACGCATCGCGACCGGGTTCGACGATGCGTGCGGTCTCCTTCTCATACGATTTCGCTCGCGCGACGCCGGCCGCTTAGCCTTCGCCCGGATCGGAGGCGTCGACGAGGTCCGGCTCCTCGATCGGTTCGAGTTCCATGGCGAGCGATGGGTCGAGCTTCGAACGGCCCGGCCGCGCATCGAGCGTCTGCGTTTGTCCCGTCGCGAGCGCCCGTTCGATCGCTTCGAGCACGAGCACGTCGGCGAGCCCCTCCTCGCCGTCCGGCTCGGGCGCACGGTCGTCGAGAATGCAGGCCGAGAAGTACTTCGTCTGACCGCCGAACTGATCGACCTTCGGGAAGGCGCGCGAGACGCGCTCGCCGCCCTTGAGCTTCATACGATGTTCGAGCGCCGCGTGAAACGTAAAGCCGGGATCGACCTCGAGCGTTCCGTCCATACCGACGACCGTGTACCGCCCGATCTGCTCGCCCGCGTAGCTCACCGTGAACTGCGCGGTGCGGCCGTGCGAGAACGTCATCGTCACCGCGACCGTATCGTCGAAATCGCCGAGGCCGGCGTCGGGATTGCGCTGCCCGACCGCGTGCACCGTCGACGGTTCCGCGGCGAAGAGATTGCGCACGGCGTTGATCGGATACGTCCCCATATCGGGCACGGGGCCGGCCCAATAGCCGCCGCTCGCGCGATGATTGCTCGGCGCGACGTGCTGCGTGAACACCGACGTGAAGCTGCGGACCTCCCCGAGCCCGCCGTCGCGCACGATCTTCGTCGCGGCGAGCGTCCCGGGTTCGAAATGCAGACGATACGCGATCATGAACTTCGCGGACGAACGCTTCGCCGCGTCGATCATCGCTCGGGCATCGTCGGAACTCGTCGCCATCGGCTTCTCGAGCAGCACGTGGATCCCGGCTTCGAGCGCGGGGACGACGAACTCGCGATGCCGCTCGTTCGGCGTCGCGACGTAGACCGCATCGACGTCCCCCGAACGCAGCAGCGCGTCGTATCCGTCGTAACCGCACACGTGCCCGATGCCGTAGCGCTTCGCGAGTTCGTTCGCCTTCTCGTCGTCGCTCGTGACGATCGCCGTCATCTCGGAATTGCCGGTGTGCGCGACGCCCGGCATGAACGCCGCCTGCGATATCCAGCCCGCGCCCACCACGCCGTAGCGTATCTTCTTGCTCACGGAGTCGCTCTTGCCCGTTCGCGGCGTCGTTAACGCAAGCGCCATCCGAACGCGTTCCACGTCGAGAGAAACGCGTTCGGCGCGAATCCCTCGAGCCGTTTGCGGTACGCGTAGACGTACG
>CAZZZK010000039.1:0-12811 GCA_964658555.1 Vulcanimicrobiota bacterium
CGCCGACCGGTGCCGCACTCGCCGGCAGCACGACGAGCGCGACCGCGACGTATACGTTCAACAACGTACCGTCCGGCGCACCGACCGATACGGCCAATCAGATCAGCTACGTCGCCGTCTACACGGCACCGGCGACGGCGACGGGTCTGACCGTCTACGACGGCGTCGGCACGGTCACGTCGACGAACATGAACAGCCAGACGAACATGACGCACAACGAGCTCATCGCGGGCGGCCCGATCGCGCTCTCGAAAACCTCGACCCTCGACGGAACGACGTGTCCGGGCGGAAACGCCGTCCCCGGCTGCATCATCAACTACGCGATCGCGTACAACAACTTCGCGTTACCCGCAGCGTCGTGCCCGGCGAGCGCGCCGACATCGATCCCGGCGTATCAGGGCGGCTATTACGCGAAGGGCGTCACCCTGAACGAGAACGGCAAACAGGCGCCGAGCACGTGGGGTGCCACGTACACGACGACCACGGGCGCGACGGCGAACACGACGACGGGTCTCAACGCCGCGGCACGAGACACGACGACCGGCACGACGTTCACGACCAACACGGCCGGATCGTACCAGTTCGCCGCCCTCATCGGCGGCAGCAGCTCGTACTACGTCGCTCCCGGGTGCTCGGGGACGATCATGTTCTCCGTCACCGTCAACACGCAGTAAGCTCGCGCTCGCTCCGTGCCCATCCTCAAGCGGCTGGCGTTCGCGCTCCTCGTCCTGCTCCTCGTCGCTCCGGCGGCGAGGCGGGGCGAGGCCGCGATCCCGGGCGGTACGCGCGTCGTCAACGTCGCGAACGCGACCTACGCCGATGCGAACGGCACGGCGTTCACGACGATCTCCAATACCCTCGCGACGACCGTCACGGCGATCGCCGCGATGGTCGTCGGCCCGAACGACCCGGTCTGCCACGCGGCGACCGGCGGCTTCCCGAGCGGGACGCCGATCGTTAAGACTTTCAGCATTCTCAACGCCAGCAACGTGGACGACAGCTACACGATCACCTCGGCGAGCGTTAGCGCCGGGACGATCTCATCGATGTCGTTCGTCACGCCGGCGGGTTCGGTCCCGATAACGCCGGGTTCGACCGTCTCACCGACGCTCTCGCCGACGAACGCAATGCAGCTCGTCGTCAACGTCGCCACACTCGGCATCCCGGTGGGGACCAACGTCATCGTACGTCTCACGATTCGAACGACGAACACGAGCACGAGCAACGGCCTGCAGAGCGCCGTCGCGAGCAGTTGTTCGATCGCGCAGCTCGGTGCGTCGCTCGGCGGCACGCGCGGACTCGGGACGACGATCCTCAAACACGTCGACAACGTTTCGGCGGCACAGAGCGGCGTCGGTAGCGTCGTGACCTATCAGATTCCGTTTTCGAATAACGGCAGCGTCCCCGCAACGAACGTCGTCCTCGTCGACAACGTGCCGAGCGGCATCCTGCCCGACGGCAGCACGATCGAAATCAACGGCGCCGCGGCGAACGGCGCGGGCTCGCTCTCCGGGCAGCAGGTACGCGTCGCGCTCGGAACCGTCGCGGCGGGCGCAACCGACACCGTCTCTTTCAACGCGACCGTCTCGAAGTCGGCCGGACTCGGCGCGAGCTTCGTCAACGTCGCGAGCGTTTCGGCCGACAACGCCGTCGCCGCGCAGTCCGCTCCCGCGAGCGTTCTCACGGGCGTCGCGAACGTGGTGTACGACGGCTACAACGGCGCGAGCGATCCCGTCGCGGGGGCCGTCGTGACGCTCGTCGCCGACGCCTCCGGCGCCGCCCAGACGGGTGCCGCCGTACGCCGCACGGCCTCCGTCTCAGCCTCCGATACGCCCGTCACGCCGGGCGGCACGACGGGCGCCGGCCCCAATCTCAAGAACGCCAATCCGTTCATCACCGCGACCGACGGCACGTACGGCTTCGGCCTCTCGGCCGCCCAGTTCACCGCGTCGGCATACGATCTCGTCGTCAGCGCGCCCGGCTATCTCTTGCGGCGCCTGCATCTGAGTCTCGTCGCCGATCCGACGGGCACGTTCTACACCTGCAGCGTCACCTCGCTCGACGGCCAACCGCTCGCGATGGCAGGCGCCTTCACGCTCACGAACGGCGACGTGAAGCTCCTGAACGTCTACGGACTCTTCGGAAACATCCCGCTCTTCCGGCCGCACGCGATCGGCATCACGAAGCAGGTCGACCGCAGCGCCGCGGCCTCGGGCGATCGCCTCGTCTACACGATCGTCGCCTCGAATTCGAACGTGCAACTCGGCGCGACGACGGTCGTCGACACGCAGCCGCGCGGCATCGCCTACGTCCCGGGCACGGCGCGCGTCGACGACGTCGCGCTCGAACCGGCGATCGACGGCCGCAATCTCACGTGGTCGTTCCCGACGTTCACGGCGGCGCACACGATCGAGTTCGCGGCCGTGATCGTGCCCGGCGTCTCCGACGGCACGCTGCTCACCAACACCGCGACCGTCTCCGCGAAGCTGCCGAACTCGCAGAATCTCTCGATCGGTGCGGCGGCGTCCGCGACGACCGAGATCCTACCCGGCGTCTTCTCCAACCGGACGATCATCACGGGGCGCGTGTTCGCCGATCTCGCGGGCACGGGTCGCTTCGCACCGGCGGACCGGGGGCTCGGCGGCGTTCGGCTCTTCCTCGAAGACGGCGAGTCGGTGCTCAGCGACGGTCTCGGGCGCTTCTCGTTTCCGGGCGTGCGGCCGGGCATGCACGTGCTTCGCGTCGACACGACGACGCTGCCGCCGCACACGCAGGCGTACGACGATTCCGACGTCGATAGCGAGCGCAGCATCCGGCGCCTCATCCACGGGATCTTCGACGGCGGCGTCATGCAGGACGTCGACTTCGCGATCGACGTGGCGCGATGACCCGGCTGTTGCGCGCCCTGCGTTCTTCGCTCGCGGCGACGCTCGTCGCGAGCATCCCGCTCGCGACCTCGGCGCAGGATATCGCGCTGATCGCGAACCCGAGTCCGAGCCCCGCGGCGAGCGCGATTCCGGCCGCGAGCAGCGCGCCCGCGGGCGGCGATCTCACGCATCTCACGTTCACCGCGACGACCGATCTGCACGTGCAGCTCGTCTCGCCTGCCGACGACGAATCGGCCTCGATCGCGCGACCGTTCGAAGTCGCGACGGGCGCGGGCGCGGGCGTCGAACTCCGCGTCGACGGCGAGGTCGTTCCGTTTTCGAAGATCGGCAAGCGCACCGTGAACAACAAAACGGGCGACACGCACTATTTCTATTACGGTGTCGCGCTCGAACCGGGACCGAACGACGTGATCCTGACGCCGCTCGGCGCGAACGATCTACGCGGGATCGCCCGGCGCTACGTCGTGTACGGCGCCGGCCGCGCGGTCGCACTCGGCGTGAAGCTGATCGGGAAACTATATGCGGACGGCCGGACCCCGGCGACCCTGCACATCATCGCGCTCGATCAATGGCATCACGCGGCGATGGCGGGACTCGCCGTCAAGGCGTCGATCATCGGCGGCGACGCGCGCTTCGATACGACGGGCGCACCCGTGCCGCAGGGCACGGCGGCGCCGCCGAACGTCGCGCCCTCGATCCCCGCCTATCCGACCTCGGCCGGCTACCCGACGGGCTCGATCGCGACGCCGAGCAGCCTCGTGCCCGGGACGACGCCGATCGACGCGTCGGCGACGCAGAGCTTCGCCGCGCACACGGATTCGGACGGCGTCGCGGATATCGACATCGTGCCCGGCCTGCGCGCGGGCGACGTCATGCTGCGCATCGCGTCCGACGATCTCTTCGTCGACACTCGCATCCACGTCGCACCGTTCCTACGCAAGCCGATCGTCGCCGGACTCGCGACGTTCGGCGTCGGGTCGATCCCGGGGATCCCGGGCGACGTCGCGGGAGAACCCGGCGGCGCGAACTCGCGCATGGCGCGGCTCGCGCTCTTCGCGAGCGGATCGATCGCGAATCGCGCGCTCGCGACGGTCGCGTACGACACGGCGGACACGCTCGCGCAAACGATCGGTACGGGCCCGTTCGTCGACAATCCCGACGAGCGGCCGTATCAGACCTACGGCGACGCGAGCACGCGCCGCGACGACGCGCTCTCGCAAGATCATCTCTACGCGCGCGTCGATCTCGACGGCTCCTCCGCACTGTGGGGCGAGTTCCGCGCGACGACCGGACCCGATACGCCGGGCTCGCTCGGCGGGTTCGATCTGCTCGTCAACGGCGCGAAACTCGAGCTCGCGAACGGCACCGCGCACGCGACGCTCTTCAACGCGCGCAACGACGTCGCGTACGCGCGCCAGGTCTTCACGCCCTCGGGCCTCTCGACGCTCGGAACGACGCTGCGGCCCGATATCGTCGTCGGTTCCGATACCGTCACGCTCGTCACGCTCGATCGCCATTCGGGCGCCGTAATCCAGGAGACGACGCTGACGCGCAACGTGGATTACGTCCTCGATTACGGCAGCGGCAGTTTCCGCTTCGTCTCGATCCCGCTGCCGTTCGATCAGAACTTCAATCCGCAACAGGTGCTCGTACAATACGAATATGCGGGCACGGGCGTCGCCGCGGAAACGAGCGGCGGGCGCGTCGATACGTCGTTCGCGAACGGGACGATCCGCGCGGGCGCAGGCTACGTGAACGACTCGAGCGGCACGGGTAACGTGAGCCTCTTCGGCCAGAATCTGCGCGGCTCGTTCCCGGGCGGAACGTGGTCGGTCGAGCATCTCGGCAGCACGGGATCGCTCGGCAGCGCGACGCTCGACGGCGCGGGCGGGGAAGCGTGGCGCGGAAGCGCGGCTTTCACGAGCGGGCCCAATCGCTTCGGCGCGTCGTTCGATTCCACGACCGCCGGATTCGACGATCCCTTCGGCGGGATCGCGACGCCCGGTCTCACCGATCTGCGCGCGACCTACGTGCGCACGCTTCGCTTCGGCGACTTCACGGCGCACGTCGATCGCGAGCGAAACGTCGGCGTCGGCTTCTCGGGCTCGGAAACCGATGCCGGCGCGCAGCTACACGCGCACGTGCGCAAACGCTTGACGCTCGTCGCCGGACTCGAGCAGCACGTCTACGAGAGCGGCTCGCAATACGTCGCGCCGACCGTCGCGGGGCAGCCCGTCGATCCGACGCCGACCACCCCGCCGCTCGTGCCGGGCACCGTCACGGTCGCGAGTCCGAACGGCTCCGTCACGCAGGCACATCTCGAAGCCGATTACCGGATCGCGCCGAAGGTCGACTTCTCGCTCGTGCGCATCGCCGACCTCGGCGGGTCGAGCGATGCCGCGCTCTCGCAGCCGTCGCAGACGACGGCGCAGATCGGCGTCGACTTCACGAACAAGGGCCGTGCGTACGTGCGCGAACTCTGGAGCGGTGCGCCGACGCAGAGTTTTGCCGCGGGATCGAGCGCGCTGACGGCGCAGGCGCTCGCGACGCGTTCGACCGCGATCGGATTCGAGCGTTCGCTCGGCGCGGCCACGAACGTCGATGAAGAATACGTCGTTCAGAATACCGGCAGCGGCTACGACATCTTCCAGGCGATCGGCGTCAAGGAGCGTTTCGTCTATTCGAAGCGCTTCAACGGCGATATCTCGCTGCAGAAGGGGAGCGCGATCGGTGCGGGCACGTCGGGCTTCAATCTCTACGGCGCGACGCTCGCATACATGGGCGATCGCTTCCGCGGCACGGGCTCCTATCAATTGCGCACCGGCAGCTCCCCCGGCGTCACGTTCGCGGTCGGCGCCGCGGGCGCGCTCACGCCCGAGCTCTCGCTCGTCGGATCGCTCAACGACGCGCGTTCGCCGAGCTACGCATCCAACGACGACCGCATCAGCTTCGCGTTTCGGCCGGCGCAGAACGATCGCAGCGTCGCGCTCTTCGGCTACGAACGCGTGACGGGGAACGTCACGACGCTCGCCACGCACACGGACGTCCTCTCGTTGGAAGAGGTCGTCCGTCCGACGAAACGCCTGGAGATCGCGGGGCGCTACGCGTACAAGCTCGACGGCGATTCTTATTACGCGGCGCACACGTCGCTCATCGGCGTTCGCGCGGACGAGAAGATCGGCGACCGATTCGATATCGCGGGAGAGATACGGCGCCTACGCGTTGCGAACGTGTCGGGTGCCGCGGCGAGCGGACTCGGCATCGAGGGCGGCGTCCGGATCGCCCATGCGATGCGCCTCGCGGGCGGCTACGATTTCGAAGGGTCGCCCGATGCGGCTCTCGCGCAGGCACCGACGCGGCGGGGGTTCTACGCGACGATCACGAGCGCGATCGATTCGATCGGCGGCTTCGGCCGGAATCGGCACTGACCGTGACGCCGCGTCGCGCGCTCGCGCTCGCGCTCTGCGCGCTCATCGGGGCGCCGGGCCTCGATCTCGCAGCCGCGCCGCGACCCGCGGAGGCCGCCGGCCTCT
The DNA here is from genome assembly GCA_964658555.1 of Vulcanimicrobiota bacterium. Taxonomy (GTDB): domain Bacteria; phylum Vulcanimicrobiota; class Vulcanimicrobiia; order Vulcanimicrobiales; family Vulcanimicrobiaceae; genus CAZZYZ01. The sequence goes on from CAZZZK010000039.1 coordinate 6,422, forward strand.
GCGCGGCCGCGGGGAAGGACGGCGCGGGCGGCACGCTCTCGGGGATCGTCAACGCCTACTATCCGGGCCTCGCGAGCGCGGGCAGCGGGAGCACGGCGATCGCCGTCGGCGCGGCGAGCGGCGCGAATAGCGCGATCGCCACGGGCGATCTGCTGCTCGTCGTGCAGATGCAGAGCGCCGCGATCAACTCCAGCAATACGAGCGCCTACGGGTCGGGCGGCACGTCGGCGAACGGGTTCACGAGTGCGACCGCCGGGACGTACGAGTACGTCGTCGCGCGCGGCAGCGTCGGCACGGGCGGCGGCACGATCTCGATCTCGGGCGCGAACGGCGGCGGCCTCATTAATTCGTATAGCGCGGCTGCCGCATCGTCCTTCTCCGGGCAGCAGACCTTCCAGGTCGTTCGCGTCCCGCAGTACACCTCGGCGACGCTCGGCGCGCTGACGGCCGCCGCGTGGAACGGCGCGAGCGGCGGCATCGTCGCGCTCGACGTTCAGGGGACGCTGACGGGCGGCGGCGGGTCGATCGCGCTCTCGGGGCTCGGCTTCCGCGGCGGCGGCCGGCAGATCTTGCGCGGCATCGCGACCGGCGTAACCAATACCGACTACGTGAACGTCTCGGGCCAGGGCGGGACCGCCGGCGCGCATGCATCGAAGGCCGAGGGGATCGCCGGAACGCCGCGCTTCACGTGGACCGGCACGACGGAGAACGACGCCGGGACCGCGTTCGAGGGCTATCCCGGCGGCAGCTTCGCGCGAGGCGCGCCGGGCAACGCCGGGGGCGGCGGCACCGACTCTCGCCCGGGCACGAACGATCAGAATTCGGGCGGCGGCGGCGGCGGTAACGGCGGCACGGGCGGCACCGGCGGCAACGCGTGGAATTCGGGTGCCGCGGTCGGCGGCGTCGGCGGCGCGGCGTTCCCCTACGCCACGACCCCGCAGCGACTCATCCTCGGCGGCGGCGGAGGAGCCGGCGTTTCAAACGACGGCACCAATGCCGGGACCGCGCCCGGTTCGATGGGCGGCGTCGGCGGCGGCATCGCGTTCGTTCGCGCGGGCGTCACGAGCGGCAACGCAACGATCTCGGCGAACGGCACCGCGGGAACCGAACCGATTATCGACGGCGGCGGCGGCGGCGGCGCGGGCGGCTCGATCGTCTTCGTGGCGGGGACGACGGGCTTGCTCTCGACGTTCGCATTCAACGCCGTGGGCGGAGCGGGCGCCAACGCGGACAACGCCGCGAATCAGCCGGCACACGGCCCGGGCGGCGGCGGATCCGGCGGTGCCCTGCTGACGAACTCCGCGGCGCTGCTCGGCTCGAGCAGCGTGGCCGGCGGCGCGAACGGCGTGACCGGGGGCAACAACAACGCCTTCGGCGCGACCTCCGGCGCGGCGGGTTATAGCACGACGGCGTTCGCCCCCGCGAACGTGCCGGGTGCACAGGCCGGGTACGCGTGCACGGCGTCGTCGTTCCTCAACGTCGCGAAATCCGGCCCGGCGACCGCGCCGCCGGGCGGACTCATCGCGTACACGATCGTCGTTTCGAATAGCGGCCCCGCGGACGCCAGCGGCACGACGTTCAGCGACCCGGTCCCGAGCGGGATCACCGTAAACGGAACGCCGACGTGCGCCGCGGCCGGCGGCGCGACGTGCGGGGCCGTCACCGTGTCGGGACAGACCGTCACCTCGACCATTACGACGCTGCCGAGCGGCGGGAGCGTCACGTTTACGATCGACGCCAAGAGTTCGACGAACGCGACCTACACGAACACGGCGACGATCGCACCGGGCACGGGCGTAACGAACGGCAACACCGCGACCACGTCGAGCGCGACGACGACCGTCGCCGCGACCTACGGTCCGAACAAGACCGTCCAGAACATCACGACCGGCGAATCGACGGCCGGGACGAGCGACAACGCGTCGCCGGGAGACGTGCTGCAATACGGGCTCTCGTTCACGAACAATACGAACGCGCCCGTGACGAGCTTCAAGTTCACGGATACGATTCCGACGAACACGACCTTCGCGGCCGCGACGTACGGCACGCTGCCGAGCGGCGTCACGGGAGCGACGGTGAGCGCGCCCGCCGTCGGCGCCGCGGGCGTCGTCACGTGGACGTTCGCGGGGACGATCGCCGTCGGGTCGACCGTTACGGCGACGTTGCGCGTCACGGTCAAATAACGCCGCGCGAACCGCAAGCGTGACGTAACGCACCCGGCTTCTCCATCAAGCCGGCGCTATCGGAGTCCGACACCACCGAAGGCGTCTCTTTTCGAGAGACGGCTCCTGTGCAAGCGTCGGAGGTTCGTTGTGTTTCGGCAAACTGCGAGTTTAATCGCGGCTCTCTTTCTCATTGGTGCGAGCGCCGCGTCCGCCCGACCGCTGATCGCGACGTCGATGACGGCGTCGCTCGTCGAGCACGACGCGAACGGAGGCCGCCGCCTCGCGGCGATCTCGTCCGAGACGCCGCTGCGGCCGGGGCAGATCGTCGAGTACAAGCTCGTCGCGTCGAACTCCGGGACGAGCGCCGCGCACGACATCCGCCCGGTCGTCCGCATCCCGGCCGGTACCGCGTACCGGGCGGCGAGCGCCGCCGCGAGCGGGACGCACGCGGTCGCCGAATACTCGATCGACGGCGGCCGGACGTGGTCCCCGCACCCGACCGAGACCGTCCGTACGCCCGCCGGAACCGCGGCGCTGCGCGACGCGGCCCCCGAGCGCTACACGAACATCCGCTGGAGCGAGCCCGACTCGCTCTCGCCGGCCGCGCGCGAATCGTTCAGCTATGAAGTGATCGTCAAGTGACGGACCGCTTCCTCGTCGCCCGCGCGCGCCGCGTCCTCGCGGCCGCCGCCGGATTCGCCTTCGCGTTCGGCGCGTTCGTCGAACTGACGCCGCCTCCGGCGCGCGCCGCCGGTACGCCCGCGGGCACCGCGATCACGAATCAAGCGACCGTCACGTACACGGACGGTAACGCGAACTCGTTCACCTCGACCTCGAACACGGTCACGACGACCGTCCAGAACGCGCCGGTCATCACCGTCGTCGGCACGAATCTCGTCACCTCGGTCCCGGGCGGCCAATACGACGCGAACTTCACGGTCGCGAACACCGGTAACGGTACCGGCACGTTCACGCTGACGTTCGGCAGCGACACCGGCTCCGACGCGGCGAACGCGACGCAGCTCGGCTATCAGGTGACGTTCCCGTCGACGGTTACGGTCGGCACGGTGCCGACGGGCTGTACGACGACCGCGACGCGCGTCGTCGAGTGCTCGTCGGCGGCGAACCTGCAGACGCTGCTCAACGCGACGCTGATCCCGGCGAACGCCGCGATCACGATCGCCGTCCCGACGAGCGTCGCGCAGACGGCGGCCGCGGGCGCCGCAAACGCGCAGACGATCGTCACGCCGCTCTCCGGTACGGTCACGTACGCGACGGCGAACAATCCGAATACGGCGTCGAACGCGACGTCGTCCGCGTCGGCCTCCACCTCCACCGCGTCGATCCTCACCGAAGCGCGGCTCGACGTCAGCAAGGCGTTCATCGCGCCGGGCGCGACCGGCAACGCGACGGCGAATCTCGAATACGTCATCAACGCCGCGAACGGCGGCGTCGCACCCGCGAGAAATCTCGCATCGGTGCAGACGCTCCTCGGCGGCTCGGCACCGCAGGGTATCCTGATCACGGACCGCGTGCCGACGTTCAACGCGACGCCGCTCGTCGTGCAGTCCGCGGCCGCGACGACGCCCGGTTCGCTCGTGCAGACGGGTGCCTCTGCGTCGATCTATTACACGAGTTCCGCGACGGGCGCGGGACCGTGGACCGCCTATTCCTCCGGCGCGTTTCCGGCCGGCACGACGTTCGTCGGCGTGCTCGTCTCGGGCAGCGCGACGGGTAGCGAGATCAACGGCAACGGCGGCACGACCTCGACCGGCAACGTGACCACGTCGAACGCCCAGGTCGTCATCACGCTGTACGTCACGCCGCCGAGCGGCACGGGATCGGGCAACGCGAACGCCGTCGTCAATCAGGCGGACAGCGTCATCGGCGGCAACGATCCCAACACCGTCCCCGTCTCCGGCGTGACGAACGCACCGCTCAACGACGTCGGCCCGAACATCACGGCGGGTACGGCCGACGGCGTCTCGACGATCGATAGCGGCACGCAAGGCATCCTCTATCCCACGCAGACCGCGGGCACCGCATCCTCGCAGTCCGGAGCGTCGAACGCGGTCGGCTCTCAGGCGACGAGCAGCGCGATCGTCTTCGTCGGGCCGTACGCGCTCCCCGAAGCAACGGGCAGCTACAACGGTACCGCGACCGCGAGCAGCAACAACGATTTCACGGCCGTCGCGTACCTCCCGTCGGGATTCGTCCCGACGAATACGAGTGCGACGGCGGTCGTCGGCAACGCGGTCGGTGCGACGTCGACCGTCTCCGTTCCCAACAGTATCCAGAACACGGGCAACGCGACGGATAATCTTACGGTCTCGATCGCGGCGCCCGCCGGCTGGGGCGTGCAGATCTACGCCGCCGGTACGGGCGGCGCGCCGACGGGCCCCGTCCTCGCGGGCTCGGCGACGAGCAACACCGCATCGTATACGTTCGGTACCGTACCATCGGGCGCGCCGACCGATACGGCGAACGTGATGAACTACGCCGTCACCTACACGCTGCCGTCGACCGTGACCGCCTTCACGCCGTACGACATCGTGAATACCGTGACGTCGGGCAACGCGCCGTCGGCGACCAACACGACGCACAACGATCTCGTCCCGGGTGGTCCGCTCGCGATCGTGAAATCGCAGGCGCTCGATTCGGGCACGTGCACGGGCGGCGTCGCCGTGCCGGGCTGCATCGTGACCTACACGCTGCAGTACGTCAACAACGCCGAAGCCGTCTCCGCGTGTCCCGGCACGGCACCTACGACGGTGCCCGCGAACGCCGGCGGCTACTACGTCAAAGGCGCGACGATCTCGGAGAACGGCGCGACCGCTCCGAGCACGTGGGGCACGACGTACGTGAACGCGCTCGGCGTCACGACGAAGGTGACGGGCGGTCTCAACGCGCCGGCGACGGAGACCTCGACGATTCCGACTTCGTTCCCGACGGGCAACGCGGCCGGTTCGTACGCCTTCACCGCACTGATCGGCGGCTCGTCGACCTACCTGCTCGCACCGGGCTGCACGGGTTCGGTCAGATTCTCCGTCACGATCAGCTCGTCGTAAGGCCGGCCTCGCTCCTCATCCTCGCCGCGCTCGCCGCCGTCACGACGGCGACCGCGGCCGCGGGTGCGATGCGGGCCGGCACGGCGATCGTCAATTCCGCGAGCCTCACGTACGGCGACGGGCGCGGCAACACGTTCACCTCGATCTCCAACACGGTCGCCGCGACGGTCGCGCAGATCTCGGGCACGACGCTCGGCCCGAACGAAACCGGCTGCGACGCTTCGGCGGATGCGGTCTCGCCCGCGCAACCGGCGCTCGAGGTGTTCGGTATCGTCAACGGAGGCAACGCTCCCGACGGCTTCGTCGTATCGGCGGCGAGCGCGACGGCGGGCCGCATCACCTCGCTCGCGTTCGTGAGCGCGGGCCGGCCGGCGGCGGCGACCGCGGTCGGCGGTCCGGCGTCGCCGCTCGTCCAGCCGGGCGCCGGTATCGGCCTCGACGTAACGCTCGACTCGTCGGGGGTCGCGCTCGGCACGAAGATCGAACTCACCGTCGCCGTCCGCTCGCAGAATGCGAACGTGCAGAACGGCACGACGACCGCGACGGCATCGCGCTGCGCGATTCGCGAAGCACCCGCGAGCCTGAACGGCCCGGGCGGTTCGGGGACGTCGATCGGCAAGCTCGTCGACGGCTTGCCCGCGGCGTCGTCGACGACGGGCGGCTCCGTGACGTACCGGATCGCGTTCGTCAACGGCGGCGGCATGACGGCCACGGGCGTCGTGCTCGACGATCCCGTGCCGCCCGGCATCGTCCCCGTCCCCGCGAGCGTCCTCGTCGACGGCGCGACCGTGCCGCCCTCGACCGTGACGACGACGATGAACGGTCAGGACCTCCTGGTCGCGCTCGGCGACGTCGCGCCGAGCGCATCGATCACCGTCGATTTCAAGGCGACCGTTACGGCGCGGTACAAGCCCGGCATCGGTATCGTGAACGTCGCGAGCGTGCGCGGCACCGATTTCGCGGCCGTTCGCTCGGCGCCGGCCGCGGTCAATCTCGGCGTCGCGAACGTCGTCTACGACGGGACGGCGGGCGCGGGCGAGCCGGTCGCGGGTGCGACGGTTACGCTCGTCCGCGAGACCGGCGGAAAACCCGGCACCACGCCCGTCGCCGCGGCCGGCCCCGCCGTCGCGCCGAATCTCAAGAACGCGAATCCGTTC
>CAZZZK010000040.1:0-12739 GCA_964658555.1 Vulcanimicrobiota bacterium
GGCCGCTTCCAAAACGTCGGCGCTTCCGCACTCGCTCGACGCCGCGCGGTTCCCGTGCTTGGCGACGGGAACGCCGCAGCCCGCGACCACGAAGCCGGCCGCGGTGGAGACGTTGATCGTGCTCGCACCGTCGCCGCCCGTGCCGCACGTGTCGACGACGAGCGGCAACGCGTGCTCGACGCGCAGCGACCGCTCGCGCATCGCCCGCGCGGCGCCGACGATCTCCGCGGCGGTCTCGCCCTTGGTGGCGAGGGCGGCGAGGAACGCGCCGCTCTGAACGGGCGTCCACGACTCGTCCATCATCGCGCCGACGGCGTCCGCCATCTCGCCCGCACCGAGGTCGCGGCGCGCGGCGACGGCCCGCATGAGCGCGCGGTGTTCGCTCACCCGCGCGCGAGCTCCAGAAAATTCGAGAAGATGTGCGGACCTTCGAGCGTCAGCACCGACTCGGGATGGAACTGCACGCCGTAGATCGGCAGCGACCGGTGCGCGATACCTTGGATGACGGCGTCCTCGCTCGAGGCGTTCGCGCGAAGGTCGGCCGGAAACGGATCGTGCGCGACGCAGAGCGAGTGATACCTCGTCGCTTCGAACGGCGACGGGATCCCGGCGAAGACGCCCGTACCGTCGTGTTCGACGGCGGACGTCTTTCCGTGCATGAGTTGCGGCGCGTTCGTGACGACGCCGCCGAAGTATTCGCCGATCGCCTGCTGCCCGAGGCAGACCCCGAGCAGCGGCCGCCGTTGCGCGATCGACCAGCCGATCGTATCGAACGTCTTCCCGGCATCCGCCGGCCGTCCGGGGCCCGGACCGATGCAGATCGCATCGTGCGCGGCGATCTCGCCGCTCGCGAGCCGCTCGTCGTCGTTGCGCAGCACCGTCACCTCGGCACCGAGCGATCCGAAGAGGTGGGCCAGGTTATACGTGAACGAGTCGTAGTTATCGACGAGCAGGACGCGCATCAGCGGTCGAGTCCGAGCACCGCGCGTACGATCGCGGTCTTCGCGAAGATCTCGGCGTATTCGGCGTGGGGTTCGCTGTCGGCGACGATCCCGGCCGAGGCTTGCCAATACGCGCGTCCGCCGACGGTCGCGACGCTGCGCAGCGAGATGCACGAATCGAGATCGCCATCGAAGTGGACGTGCGCGACGCTCCCGGCGTAGAAGCCGCGCCGAACGGGCTCGAGCGAATCGATGAGCTGCATGGCGCGGATCTTCGGCGTCCCCGTGACGGTCCCGGCCGGAAACGCCGCCGCGAAGAGATCGAGGGCGTCTTTATCGGGCCGAAGTTCGCCGACGACGTTCGAAACGATGTGCATCACGTGACTGTACCGTTCGAGGATCATGAGTTCGTCGACCCGGACCGACCCCGTCGCGCACACGACGCCGAGATCGTTGCGCCCGAGATCGACGAGCATGACGTGCTCGGCGCGCTCTTTCTCGTCGGCGAGGAGTTCCGTACCGATCTCGAGGTCGCGCTCGGCGGTCGCGCCGCGCGGCCGCGTGCCCGCGAGCGGCCGGATCCGCGCGCGCGACCCGTCGAGCCGGACGAGGAACTCGGGCGACGCCCCGAAGACCGCGCGCCCGTCGTGTTCGATGAAGAACATGTAGGGCGACGGATTTCGCGTCCGGATCTGGCGGTAGAAATCGAACGGCGTCCCGTCGAGCTCGCACGAGAAGCGTATGCCGAGCTGCAGCTGGTAGACGTCGCCGTCGTAGATCGCGGCTTTCGCGCGCGCGAGGCGTTCGAGATATTCGTCGCGAGAGAGCGATTGCGCGATCTCGCCGGCCGCTCGGACGTTCCCGGGGATCGTCGGCTGCGTCGCGAGCACCTGCGAGATGTAGCGATCGAGCCGCTCGCCGAGCGCGTCGCGCTCGGCCTCGTCCCGTCCGAACGCGATGAGCGAAACGTTATGAGTGAAGTGATCGAAGACGACCCACGTGCCCGGGATCACGACGAGGGCGTCCGGGAACGGCACGTCCGTCGGCGGCTTGGGACCGATACGTTCCAGCACGCGAGCCGCGTCGTACGCGAATACGCAAACCGCGCCGCCGGAGAACGGCAACGGGACGTCGGGCAACCGAAACGATCCCGTCAGCGTGCGGATCCGTGCGAGCATTTGCGGGTCGTCGTCGAACGTCTCGGCGACGAGATAGTCGAGGCCGATGAACGAATACCGAGCGATGCGGTCGGTGCCGTCGACCGATTCGAGAAGGCACGATCGCCCGGGCGTCGCGAGCGCGAGATACGCCGAGATCGGCGTCAGCGCATCGGCGACGAACTCCCGCACCACCGCGACGAGTTCGAACGGCGCGTCCGCGCCCTCCGCGGCGGCCGGCGAGCCCGCCGAAGATGGTGCGGAGGTCGACGGCGGCGTGATCATGCGGTGCGCGAACCGCGAAACGACGGGCGGGCGCCGAGCACCGAACGGCTACTTAACGAGTTCGAGGATGCTCAGCTCGGCCGCATCACCCGGGCGGACGCGGGACTTCATGATGCGCGTGTAGCCGCCGCTGCGATCCTTGAGCGCGGGTGCGATCTGATCGCAGAGCTTCTTCGTGACGGCCGGCTCGAGCAGATACGATGCGACGAGCCGGCGCGAGTGCAGATCTCCGCGCCGCGCCTGGGTGATCAGGTGCTCGACGACCTTCGAGATCTGCTTCGCCTTGACGGACGTCGTCTCGATCTTCTCGTGCTTGAAGAACGACGTGGCGAGGCTGCGCAGAAGCGCCCGCCGACCGGCGTCGGTGCGGGAGAGGCGCTTCATCGAAATCTGGTGCGGCATGGCTCTTCCTAGACGGGTTGGCGCAGCGAGAGGCTGCGCTCTTCGAGGACTTGCTTGATCTCGTCGAGCGACTTCTTACCGAAGTTGCGCATCTTGATGATCTCGTCTTCCGACATGTCGAGCAGTTCCGATACCTTCGAGATCCCCGCTCGCTTCAGGCAGTTGAAGGAGCGCACCGAAAGATTCAGCGACTCGACCGGGATATCCCATTCGCTCGTCGGGGCGGTCGCGGGAGGTTTCTCCTCCTGCGTGAAGTTCACGAAGAGATCGAGCTGCTCTTGCAGGATCGTCGCCGCGGTCGAGAGCGCATCGTCGGGCGTGATCGAGCCGTTCGTCTCGATCTCGAGCGTCAGACGGTCGAAATCGACCGACTGACCGACGCGCGTGTCGTCGACGACGAAATTGACCTTGCGGATCGGCGAGAAGATCGAGTCCATCGGGATCAGCCCGATCATGTGCTCGACGTTCTTCTGCCGATCGGCGGTGACGTATCCGCGCGCCTTTTCGACGCCGATCTCCATCTGGAGCTTCGCCGATTTGCCGGTCATCGTCGCCAGGTGGTAATCGGGCTGGAGGATCTCGACGTCCGAATCGGGCGTGATGTCCGACGCGGTCACTTCGCGCGCGCCGCTCACCGAAAGCGTCAGAACCTTCGGCTCGTCGCTCTCGAGCTTGATCGGCAGACCCTTGAGGTTGAGGAGCAGGTTCGTCGTATCTTCGACGATACCGGGGATGGTCGAAAACTCGTGCAGGACGCCGTCGATCTTGACGTACGTGACGGCCGCTCCGGGGATCGTCGAAAGCAGCACGCGGCGAAGCGAGTTGCCGAGCGTGATTCCGAAGCCGCGCTCGAGCGGCTCGATGACGAACTTCGCGTAGTTATCGCGCCGCTCGCGAACCTCGATGTTCGCGTTCGTGCCCTGCGGTGTATCGATGACGGTCATATCTCTCTCGTCTCCCGGACTTACGTTATCCGCTCGAACCCCGTCCGAACGATCCCACGCCGAGCCCGTGTGTGTTGCAGTGTCTTTTCAGTTCTCCGGCTCTCCGGCCGCGGATCGCCGACCAAACCCGGCATCCCCGCCCGAAACCGCCGCCGGACGGCGGCCTTTCCCCCTCGCGACTCCGAGGCGACCCCCGCACCCGCGAGCGGTCTTTCTTTCTAGAAGCGATCGAGCTCCGGCAGGCGCTCGACCCGGCTCGAGACCCGACCCTTCGCCCGGGGAAGCGACGCTTTCGCTTCGGCGAGACGACGATTTTCCGCCGGCGCCGAGGCGCCGATTTCTTCCCTACGGTCTCCCGCCCGCCGAGGCGAGGGTTCTTCACTCCGCCGATCCGGCGACTCCCCGTCCCGTTGACGACTCCCCGCTCCGTTACGGGAACGAATCCCACTCCCATGAGCCGGCGGGCGACTCTTCGCCCCGCCGGGGTGACCGCGCCCCGCTCGAGTGATGTGGCGAATTCCCGTGCCCGCGGTGAGCCTCGGGCCGCCGCGGCGTCCTTCCGGAGGCAAAGCCCGTCGCGAGGACGCAGGCGCGGAAAAGCGCCGTCTGCGCTACCGCGAGTAGTATTCGACGATCAGTTGTTCGTTCACGGGCGTATCGATCTGCTCGCGTCCCGGCAGGCCCGTCACCTTGATCGCGAGTTCCGTCTCGTTGAAGTCGAGCCACTCCGGATGCGGACGGGCCTTCGCATATTCCGCATTGGCGAGGAAGACGTCGCTCGATTTCGAGCGATCCGCGAGGGTGATGACGTCTCCCGGCTTCACGAGCATGCTCGGGATGTTACAGAGACGGCCGTTGACGCGGAAGTGACGGTGCGTGACGAGCTGCCGCGCTTGTGCCCGGCTCATCGCCATGTTCGTCCGATACACGACGTTGTCGAGCCGCCGCTCGAGCAGTTGGAGGAACGTCTTGCCGGTCTGGCCGGGCACGCGCGCCGCCTGACGGAAGTAATTCTCGAACTGCGTCTCGAGGACGCCGTAGTAGCGGCGCATCTTCTGTTTCTCGCGCAGCTGACGGCCGTATTCGCTGATCTTCTGACGGCTCGGTTTGCCCTGCGTCTTCTGGCCCGGGGCCGTCCCGCGCCGTTCGACGGCGCACTTTTTGGAGAGGCAGCGATCGCCTTTGAGGAAGAGCTTGATCTTTTCGCCCGTTTTGCTCGTTGCCGTCTCGCGACGGCAGAGGCGGCAGACGGGACCCGTATAGCGTGACATCTCTTCCTACCTAAACGCGACGCCGCTTCGGCGGCCGGCAACCGTTGTGCGGGATCGGGGTGACGTCCTTGATCAGCGAGATCTCGAGGCCGGTCGCCTGAAGCGAACGGATCGCGGCTTCGCGACCGGCGCCCGGCCCCTTGACGTACACTTCCGCCGACTTCATTCCGTGGTCCATCGCCTTACGCGCGACGGCCTCGGCGGCCATCTGCGCGGCGAACGGCGTCGACTTCTTCGAGCCCTTGAACCCGAGATTGCCGGCCGATGCCCACGCGATCACGCTGCCCTGATTATCCGAGATCGTGACGATCGTATTATTGAACGACGAGTGGATGTGTGCGACGCCCGACCCGACGTTCTTGAACTCGCGCTTCTTCCGCGTCTTCGTTTGCTTCTTTGCGGCCAATGCTGCTCCAACGCTTTATCTGCCCCGCGAATCGAACCCGGGGTGTCGTCACCTCGACCGGCGATGCCGATCTCGCGAACCGGACGAGCGGTGAATACGTCCGGGCGCGTGAAACGCGCGGGCCGTCCCGTGGACAGCCGACGAGAGAGTATACTCGAAAGCAGAGGGCGGGGTCAACTCGGCCCGGCGGCCGCCGCGATCGTGCGCCGCGTCCGGCCGAGGCTCACACGTCGTTCGATCGTGCGTGAGCGCCTCGAAGCCGCTTCTCACGAAGCGGTGCGCCGCCTCCAGACGGCTTCGCGTCACGTCCGAACAGGTTCGAAGCGGCCGATGACGGCCGCATGCCGTGCGGATGGGACGACACGTTGCGCTTGCGGGCCGCGCTTGGGATGCTCATGACGTTCGCGACGATCGCGGCGGGGTTCTCACCCGCGCGAGCCGCAGCGTCCGCGGACGAGCGCGCGCGATCGGGAGGCGTCGTCCTGCTCGCCGATTCGGGGACCCACCACGGGATCGGGGCCGGCACGGTCGTCGCCATCGAGGGCGACCGCGTCCGAATCGTCACCGCGAAACACGTCGCCGTCTACGGTTCGCTCCGCGTCCGCCTCGACGACGGACGTTCCGTCCCCGCGTGGATCTCGTCGCTCGTCCCGGATCGCGATCTCGCGATCGTCGACGCCGACCTCCCCGATACGGCCGTCGCGGGCCTTCGCGCCGCGCGCATCGGCAACGCCCGCTCGGACGAGCCCGTCGTCGTATGGGGCAGCGGGAACGACGGCCCCGCCTTCGAGACGGGTGCGACGGCGGACGTGTCGGCGGATCTGCCCGACGGCGCGCCGCGCGGGCGGTATTCGCTCGCGTGCGCGCTCTGCCACCAGGGTGATTCCGGTGCCGGCGTCTTCGCTCCCGACGGAACCCTCGTCGGCGTGTACATCGGCTTCTTCACGGTCGGCGCGAAGCGGGTCTCCGTCGCCGAACTGCCCGTCGGCATCGCGCCGGCGACGACGCTCCAGCAGAACGTCGCGCTCGCGCCGGCTACGAGCGACGCCGCCGCGCGCTAACCCGCGCGAGGAACGGACTCGTCCGCGACCGCCGCGACCGGCTCGAGTACGGTGCGAGCGCAGTACTCGCCGAACCGCTCGCCCGCGTGCCGTTCGCGCGCGAACGAGGCGAAGAGCTCCTCGAGGGTCGAGACGATCTCGGAGCCCGGAACGAGTTCGCGGTAGACGCGGTTGAGGCGCGTCGATTCCGTGCTGCCGCCGAGATGCAGATTGTAGCGGTCGGCGCTCACGCCGACGAGCCCGATCTCCGACATCTGCGGACGCGCGCAGCCGTTGGGACAGCCGGTCATCCGGATCGAGATCGGCTCCGCACCGAGCCCGAGCGACGCGAGCGAGGCTTCGAGCCGGTCGACGATCCCGGGGAGCGCGCGCTCCGACTCGGCGAGCGCGAGCCCGCACGTCGGCAGTGCGGGACACGCCATCGCGTGCCGTTCGATGAGGCTGATCGCTTCGACCGGCCGAACGCGATGGGCCGCGAGCATCTCGTCGATCGCGGCGCGATCGTCGCGCGCGATATCGACGAGCAGCGCGTTGTGGTTCGGCGTGAAGACGAGGTCGAGGCCGAAGCGGGCGACGATATCGCGTAGGGCGGACTTCACGTCGCCGCGTTCGCCGTCGGCGATGCGACCGTTCTCGATGCTGATGCCGAGGAAGAGCCGGCCGTCGCCCTGTTCGTGCCAGCCGAGATAGTCGCGGAACTCCCACGGCGGCAGTTCGCGGAACGGCGCGAGCGCGATGCCGGCGTACCGTTCGACCTCGGCGCGGAACCACGCGAGGCCGCGATCTTCGATCGTGTACTTGAGCCGGGCGTGTTTGCGGTTCGTACGGTCGCCGTAGTCGCGCTGCACTTCGACGATCGCGCGCACGACCGGCATGAGATCGGCCGGCTCGACGAAGCCGAGGGCATCGGCGAGCCGGGGGAACGTCGCGGGCTTGCGATGCGTCATCCCGAGCCCACCGCCGACGAAGAGATCGAAGCCGACGAGGACGTCGACGTCGCTGAGGATCGGGACGATACCGAGATCCTGCGTGAGGATATCGACGGAATTATCGCCCGGGACGGCGACCGCGATCTTGAATTTACGCGGCAGATACGTCTCGCCGTACAACGGGTCGGGCTCGCGTTCGGTGGTGTGGGCGAGCTCGCCGTCCTGCCAGATCTCGTAATAGCCGCTCGTCCGCGGCGTGAGCAGTTCCGCGACGGCGTGCGCGGTTTCGCGAGCGATCGCGTAGGGCTTCGTCACGAACGGAGCGGCGGGCGCCATCACGTTGCGATTGATATCGCCGCAGGCGCCGAGCGTGGTCCCGAGATTCTCGTTGATCGTCGCGACGACGTCTTTGAGCTCGCTCTTGTGAACGCCGTGCATTTGCAGACCTTGCCGCGTCGTCACGCGCAGGGAGCCGTTGCCGTGCGATTCGCAGAGCTCGGTCAACGCGAGGTAGAACGCGCTCGGCGCGAAGCCGCCCGGATTCTTCGTGCGGATCATGAACGAGTATTTCTTCGGCATGGCCGCATCGCGCTGCGCCTTGCGTTCGTCCCGGTCTTCCTGCTGATAGATCCCGTGGAACTTCAGCAGTTGAACGTCGTCTTCGACGAAGCGCGGCGTCGGCTCGGCGAGCTCGGCCGCGATCGCGCCGCGTAACCCGTGACTCGCTGCTTTGATCCGTTCGACTTTCGATGGTTCGGCCACGTGTATGCTCCGGCTCCGAAACGACGCCGCGGCGTCGACAGAATAAAAAATCCGCCACGAGCGGCGGATGTGCGGGTAGCGCCCTCTCGGGCCGACCGTTCACGAACGCTCGCTACGAGTACACCGGTCTCGGACGACAACAGAAGCGGACGCTCATCGTACGAAAGGCTACCACGGCGATGCGAGATCGATCAACGACTTAAAAGGCAATCGAGCGCCGGCCGAAGCGGTCCGGCAGGCGCTCGGAGCGCTTACTTCTTGGTCGCCTTCTTCTTCGCGCCGACGGTCTTCTTCGGACCCTTCCGCGTGCGGGCGTTCGTCTTCGTGCGCTGGCCACGGACCGGCAAGCTGCGGCGATGGCGAATACCCCGGTAGCAGCCGATGTCGGTCAGCCGCTTGATGTGACCGCCGACCTCGCGCCGGAGATCGCCTTCGACCTTCACCTGCCCGTCGATCGCGTCGCGCAGCTTGCGCTCGTCGTCCTCGGTGAGATTCTTCACGCGCGTGCTCGGATCGATCCCGGTGCGCTCCAGAATCTTTTGCGACGTCGGAAGTCCGATGCCGAAGATGTAGGTCAGACCGATCTCGATCCGCTTTTCGCGAGGAAGATCGATACCTGCGATACGTGCCACTATCCCTGTACCTGCTTGTGCTTGGCGTTGGCCTCGCAGATGACGCGGACCTTACCTTCGCGACGAATCACGATGCATTTCTCGCATATGCGCTTGACGGACGGTCTGACTTTC
Organism: Vulcanimicrobiota bacterium; assembly: GCA_964658555.1. Classification (GTDB taxonomy): domain Bacteria; phylum Vulcanimicrobiota; class Vulcanimicrobiia; order Vulcanimicrobiales; family Vulcanimicrobiaceae; genus CAZZYZ01. Next base: position 8,905 of record CAZZZK010000040.1, read on the forward strand.
ATGCTCGGTTCCTGTCGATGACGTGGCGGGAGTGCGCCCGAAGCGGTCTCATGCCGCGAGGTCTTCTTTGGGACGGTAGGGCGCGACGTCGAGCTCCATGTAGTCGTCGTCCCGCAACGTGAGGATCCGCGGACCTTCCTCGGTCAGCGCGATCGTGTGCTCGAAGTGCGCCGCTAGTTTACCATCTGCGGTCACGACCGTCCAGCCGTCCTCGAGCGTCTCGACCTCGTAGGTCCCCTGCGTGACCATCGGCTCGATCGCGAGACAGAGACCGGGACGCAGGACGATGCCCTTGCCGGGATCACCCCAGTTCGGAACGTGCGGATCCTCGTGCATCTTCGTCCCGATCCCGTGACCGACGAGCGCCCGCACGACGCCGTACCCGTGACGCTCGGCGTGCCGCTGGACGGCGTGGCCGATATCGGAGAGGCGGTGACCTTTCTGCATCTGCGCGATCCCGAGCATCATCGCTTCCTGCGTGACGCGCAGCAACCGCGACGCCTCCGTCGAGACGTTGCCGATCGCGACCGAGGCGGCCGTATCGGAGACGTACCGCTCGAACGTCGTCCCGATGTCGATCGAGAGGATATCGCCGTCCTTGAGCACGCGATCTCCGGGGATGCCGTGCACGACGACCTCGTTGACCGAGGCGCAGATCGCGTTCGGATAGCCGTGGTAGCCCTTGAAAGTCGGGACGCCGCCCCGCTCCCGGATCCCCTGCTCCGCCAGCCGGTCGATCTCGCGCAACGTCATCCCGGGCTTCGCCGCCTTCAGCAGCGAGGCGAGGACGGCCGAGGTGATCTTCCCGCTGCGCCGCATGATCTCGATCTCGCGCGCGGATTTCATCGTGATCACGCGCCGCCGGCCTCGGACTCGATCGCTCCGAGAATCGCTTCGGTCACGTCTCCGATCGGCTGCAGACCGTCGACGCGGACGAGGATCCCGGACGCGCGATAGTAGTCGACGAGCGGGAGCGTCTTCGCATCGTAGGTGTCGAGGCGCTCGGTCACGACCTCCGGCGAGTCGTCCGGCCGCTGCAGGAGCGGCAGGCCGTCGTCGTCGTCGATGCCGGCGACCCGCGGGGGATTGAACACCGTGTGGTAGGTGCGGCCCGTGCGCGGATTGCTCCAGCGCCCCGTCAAGCGGGCGACGAGCGATTCGCGATCGGCATCGAACAGCACGACGCCGGTCAGCGGCAGCGAGAGCTTCGCGAGCATCGCGTCGAGCGCGCGCGCCTGCGCGACCGTTCGCGGGAAGCCGTCGAGGACGAACGCGCGCGTCGACTCGAGCTCGCGCTCGACCATCGCGATCATCACGTCGTCGGGCACGAGATCGCCCGCCGCCATGATCGGGGCCGCGATCCGCCCGAGCTCGCTGCCCTCGGCCACGTTGCGCCGGAGGAGATCGCCCGTCGAGATCTGCGGGATGCCGAAGCGCTCCTCGAGCACCTTCGCCTGCGTTCCCTTTCCCGCCCCGGGAGCCCCGAGGAACACGAGGCGCGCGATACGCGTCGTCGCCTCGGTCATCGCTTGATGAAGCCCTTGTAATCGCGCATGGCGAGGCGTGCTTCGATCTGCGTCATCGTATCGAGCGCGACGCCGACGACGATCAAGAGCGACGTCGAGCCGAGATAGAACGTCGTGACGCCGAGCCCGCGCTGCAACGTCGAGGGCAGGATCGCGAGGAGCCCGAGATACACGGCCGCGACCGTCGTGATGCGCAGCAGGATGCGCCGGATGTACTCTTCGGTCGGGCCGCCAGGACGGATACCCGGGATGAACGAGCCGCTCTTTTTGAGATTCTCCGCGATGTCTTTTACGTTCACCACGACGGAGCTGTAGAAGAACGTGAAGATGACGACCAGTACGAAGTAGACGAGGTTGTAGAGGAAGCTGTTCGGGCTGAAATACAGCTGCAGGAACGACGCCCACGCGGCGGCGTTGGCCGGTATCCCGATCGGCCCGAGGTGGAGATAGTTCTCGGCCGCGCCGGGATGCTGGAACCACGAGAGCGCCTGTTGCGGCAAGAGCAGGATCGAGATCGCGAAGATGATCGAGATGACGCCCGAGTTGTTGAGCCGCAGCGGAATGTACGAGGATCGGCCGGCGAACATCTTGCGTCCGACGACGCGTCGCGCTTGCTGCACGGGGATACGGCGCTGGCCTTGATACATGAAGATGATCGAGATGATCGTGAAGAGCGAGATCGCGAGGAAGACGATCAGCCCGAGGACGTTGAGCCCGCCCTTCTGACCCGCTTGCACCGTCTGCGCGACGTACGTCGGGTAGCGCAGCACGATACCGATGAAGATGATGAGCGAGACGCCGTTGCCGATGCCCTTATCCGTGATCTGCTCGCCGAGCCACATCAGGAAGAGCGTGCCCGCGACGAACGTGATGACGGCGAACGCGATGAAGCGCCACGACGAGTCGTAGAAGACGCCCGAGCGGCTCATGTTGATCGACATCGTCGTCGCCTGCACGAACGCGAGGACGATCGTCAGCCAGCGCGTGTATTGGCTGATCTTTTTCCGGCCTTCCTCGCCGCCTTTCTTCGCCAGATCCTCGAGGTGCGGCAAGACGACCGTCATGAGCTGCATGATGATCGACGCGTTGATGTACGGCGTGATGCCCATGGCGATCACGGCGAGGCGCTGCAGCGCGCCGCCCGACAAGAAGCCGAGGAAGTTGTAGAACGATCCGCCTTTGAGCAGATTCTGCCAGCGCGTCTCGTCGACGCCCGGCAGCTGCACGTGGATCATGAAGATGAACGCCGCGAACGCGAACAGCACGAAGCCGACGCGTTTACGGATATCGGGGACGAGGAGGGCGGCGCGGAGAATGTCGAGCAAGCGCTTAGGCTTCTGCTCCAGCGGTCGCGGGCTCGTCGTCGCCGAGGTTCGCTCCGGCCGCCGTCAGCGCTTCGCGGGCCGAGCCCGAGAACGCGACGTCGCGGAAGCGCAATCCCTGCGGCAGCGTCTTCCCGGGCTTCGTTCCGCCGAGGACCTTCACGCCGTCGGGCGCCTTCGAGAGCACGCCGTGCTCGATGAGCGATTCGGGCGAGACTTCGACCGCGGCGTCCCACTCGGCGAGCGTCGCGATGTTGATGACGGCGAACGTCGAGCGGAAATGCCCGATGTCGCGCGCCTTTTGCGAGTAGCCGCGCTTGTGCGGGAGGCGACGCGCCCACGGCGTCTGGCCGCCTTCGAACGCGGGGCCCTTACCGCCGCCCGAGCGGACCGTCTGACCCTTGCCGCCTTCGCCGCCGGTCTTGACCATGCCCGAGCCGTGACCGCGCCCGACGCGCGTCCGCTTGGGGCGCGCGCCTTCGTTCTCGCGGAGCGTCGCGAGCGGTGCGGCGTGCGCCGCGACCGGCGTCTTCTTCGTAGCTTTGTCTGCCATGGAAACCTCTACGCGTAGAGTTCCGCGACCGTCTTGTCGCGGAGCTTGGCGACGGTCTCGGCCGTCTTGAGCGACTTGAGCGCTTCGTAGGTCGCGAGAACGACGTTGATGGGATTCGAGGTGCCGAGCGATTTCGTGAGGATATCGTGAATGCCGGCGAGTTCGAGGACGGCGCGCATCGGACCGCCGGCGATGACGCCGGTGCCGGGCGCGGCGGGTTTCATGAAGACGCGACCCGCGCCGACCTGCAGCGTGACCTGATGCGGGATCGTCTTCTCGACCATCGGCACCGTGATCATCGCCTTCTTCGCCTGCTCGACGCCCTTACGGATCGCCTCGGGGACTTCGCCCGCCTTGCCGATCGCGAAACCGACGCGACCTTTGCGATCGCCGACGACGACGAGCGCGGAGAAGCTGAATCGCTTTCCGCCCTT
>CAZZZK010000041.1:0-5464 GCA_964658555.1 Vulcanimicrobiota bacterium
GTTTACACGCGAACAACAACTACGCACTCGCTGCCTAATTTAGGTTAGCGACGGTACGCGAGGGGTCGCCGGAACCGCCTCGCATACCGTCATAAAGTCCGGCTAGGATGGGGCGTCCGCTCTGCAAGCCATCCGAAACTCAAGGAGTTGCCGTCACCGGAAGTCCGGTTTCGAGACGTCCGGCGACCTAAGACAAAGTCGAAGCTGAGCCTGGAGAAAGCACTGGTCCGGCGATTCGGACTCGGGGGGCAGTTCCCCGACAGCTCCACCAACGACGAACGCGGCCTCGCAAGGGCCGCGTTCTTACGTTGCCGTGCTCCCACGGAATCGGCCGATGAAGAGTCTCTCGCACGTGTGTTGATCCGCTGACGGTTTATCGCCGAATAAATACGTTGAGCGTCGGCGATATCGGCTCGATCTTCCGTTTATTTCGAGAAGCCCGGCGTGGGCAGCGTGCCGGCGACGGCGGCGCGCAACAGAATATAGCCCGGATCTTGCGACATCTGTATCGATTTTTGTGCGGCGACGGCGAGCTGCGACTGCATCTGCGGCGATTGCGAACGTTCGATCGTGTCGAGCATCTTCCGCGCGTCTTCGGGCGAGATGCTCGGCGTGCCGGCTGCGGAGAACGGGGCCGCGAGTCGGCGCCGTTCTTCCGTCGCGATGCGCACGATCGCGCCGAGTTCCGCGGGGTCGAGCGCGTCATCGAGCGCCTGCGCCGCGGCATCCGCGTTCGGGGCGTCCGCGGTCGCGAGCGTTCCGACGAGGCGGCCGAGCAGCGCGCGATGTTCCGGCATGAGCGCGGCGAGCATCGCCGCCCGCGCCTGTTGCTGCGCGCGAACCATCGCCGTTATCGTCGCAAGGCCGCTCGCGACGAGCGTGGACAGCGTCGGCGTCGCCGCCGCGGCCGACGGAGAAGCGGTCGGATCGGCCGGCGCCGATTGCGCGGCCGCGATCGACGGTACGGCGGCGAAGACGATCGGCACGAGAAAGCGCAGACGCATGGGGATCGCTTTTCCTGCGCACCCGCACCTCCCCGCATCCGCGCGTTCATTCCGCCGGAAAAGGGCCGTCACGATCGGTCGCGGCGATCTCGCGAGCGGACGGCCGGGCCGAACGACGTGAGCCGGATGCCGGGATGGGAAAGCCGGGTGCATGACGAGCGCATCTTCCCGACCGGTCGCCCGGATCGCCGCGTGAACCCCGCGGAGCCCGGCGTACGGCTACGACCGCGACCGTCCGACGTGGGCGCCGCGCTCGCGTTGCTGCGGATCGTCATGGGAGTCGACTTCTTGCTGCACGGACTCGGCCGGATGCCGATCCTCGCCGCGTTCGCGGCGGGGGTCACGAAGCAGTTCTCGCACTCGATCCTCCCGGCCGCGCTCGTCACGGCGTGGGCCTACGCGATACCGCCGATCGAGATCGTTCTCGGGCTGCTGCTCGTCCTCGGGCTCGCACTCCGGCCGACGCTGCTCGCGTCGGGTGCGTACATGGGCGTTTTGATCTGCGGCCAGGTGCTCGTCGCCGGCTACGCGGCGATCCTCGAAGAGCAGATGTATCTCGCGATCTTCGCCGCGCTGCTCGCCGCCGCCGCGTGGGATCGCTTTACGCTCGATCCGTTTCGTAAACGACGCGAGGTCGCGCCGGAACGCGATTCGCGATCGTCATAAGCCGACCGCGCCGGTCATCCGCGCCGTTCGACCGCTACGAGGGGCGGCTTCCGAACGCGGCTCCGATCCCGGCGGTCACGCCCATCGCGAGCGCGCCCCAGAACGTCACGCGGATCGTCGCTTTGAGCACGGGCGCTCCGCCCGCCTTCGCCGCGATCGCCCCGAGCAGCGCGAGGAAGACGAGCGACGCGACGCAGACGGCCGCGATCAGCGTCCGCTGCGGCGACGCGACGACGAGCAGCAACGGTAAGGCGGCGCCGACCGAAAACGAGCCGGCCGAGGCGAGCGCGGCCTGGACCGGTTTCGCGGCCGTCGCATCGGAGATTCCGAGTTCGTCGCGCTCGTGGGCCGCGAGTGCGTCGCGGTCCATCAGCTGCCGCGCGACCTGGTGCGCGAGCTCGTTATCGAGGCCGCGCCCGACGTAGATTTGCGCGAGTTCTTCCGTCTCGCTCGCGGGATCGCGCTCGATCTCGCGCCGTTCGCGCGCGACGTCGGCTCGCTCGGAATCGGCTTGCGAGCTGACCGACACGTACTCGCCGGCCGCCATCGACATCGCCCCCGCGACGAGCCCGGAGGTCCCGGCGATCAGGATGCTGCCGTGGCTGCCGGCCGCGGCGGCGACGCCGACGATGAGGCTCGAGGTCGAGAGAATGCCGTCGTTCGCACCGAGAACCGCGGCGCGTAACCAGCCGAGCCGGTCGACCGCGTGATGCTCCGCGTGTTTTCCGGCCGCGCTCGCAATCGCCATAGGGTTCCGTTCCCGCTCTCGCGGCGGATGACATGCGCGCGCCGTTACGCGACGGGAGTGCCCGTTGCCCACGGATCGGCACGCGGCTCGAACGCGACGTCGCGAGCCGCTTCGCCGGTCGCATCGACGAAGCTCCGGAGGTCGGGACGTTACGTGGCGCGCGCTTCCGAACGGGCCGGGAGGCGCCAATTCGGGCGGATGAAATGGCACGTGTAGCCGCCGGGATTGCGGACTAGGTAATCCTGATGTTCGGGTTCGGCTTCCCAGAACGGACCGACCGGCGCGACTTCGGTCTTCACCGTTCCGGGCCAAAGCCCCGAGGCATCGACGTCCGCGATCGTCTCGAGCGCGATCCGGTGCTGCTCTTCGTTCACGTAGTAGATCGCCGAGCGGTAGCTCGGACCGCGGTCGTTGCCCTGGCGGTTGAGCGTCGTCGGATCGTGGATCTGGAAGAAGAGCTCGAGCAGCCGGCGATAGCCGAGCTTCGCGGGATCGAAGACGATCTCGATCGCCTCGGCGTGCGTGCCGTGGTTGCGATACGTCGCGTTCGGAACGTCGCCGCCCGTGTACCCGACCCGCGTCGCGACGACGCCGTCGTACCGGCGCAGGAGATCCTGTACGCCCCAGAAGCAGCCGCCGGCCAGTACCGCCCGTTCGTTCGATGTCGTCATACCGCCCATGATCGAACGATCCGCGGCGAGAGTTTCAGAACGTGCGTGCAGGTCACATCCGTCGCGCGGGAGCGAACGTTGCCTCATCGTCGTCACTCTGTAAGGAATGGTCATGTTGAAGAAAGTCCTCGCGCCGCTGTTGATCGCCGCGCTCGTCCCCGCTGCCGCATCTGCGGCGACGCCTGCTTCGGTCTCGCGCGTCGCTATGGCGCCCGCGACGATGCACGGGATGCCCGCCGGCCGGCTCGGCGCCGACGGCACGCCGTATCTCGGCGCCCCCGATCTGAACGCCGCGATCTCGCTCGTCACCGCGGGCGGCGCGCCGCAGCATTTCTCGATCGTTCGCGCGCTGCGCGTCCTCGCCGGGAATAAGGTCGCCAACGACGAGCTGCTCAAACTCACGAAGCAATACGGCCCGGGCAAGATCGAGTCGTTCGTGAAGGTGCAGAATTTCGCCGTCGATCAAGCCTTCCGCGACGCGACCGCCGCCGGCGTGAAGTTTCCGGCGCCGACGCTCACCGGAAAAGCCCTCGCCGTCCGCGTTACGAAGCTCGGACTGCAGGACGGAACGTATTACGAAGGCGTGATGCTCGATCACCTCGTGACGCATCAGATTCACGAGGCGGTGATGGGCGCGATCGACGCACAATACGGCACGAAGGCCGATGCGAATTACCATCGCATCGCCGACCAGGCGCACTACGATCTCGCGCACGCGCTCGGCGCGACGACCGTCCGGCTCGCGGCCTACCACTAAGCTCGGCGAAGCGGCGCGGCCGCTAGGCGCCTCCGGCTTCGTGGCGTTCGACGCGTTTGCGGAAGAGCGCCATGCGGCCGGCTTCATGCTCTTCGGCGATCGCGCGCGCCGCGACCGGGTCCTTCGCGGCGAGCGCTTCGATCATCCGTTCGTGCTGGCGACTCGCGACGGCGATACGATCGTCGATCTCGTCGCGCGGCGTCTCGGCGAGATCGATGCGGAAGAACGCGAGATCGTAGCGCAGGTACGAGGCGCCGGCGAGCGCTTCGAGATCGGCGGAATCCGTCATTGCGTAGACGATGTGGTGAAAAGCTCGGCCGAGCTCGCGAACGCGCGCGTAAGCCGCATGCGCGGCGGCCGGATCCGTCGTTCGGAGGTTCGCGACGATCGATCGGCTCTCGCGATGATTCGAGCGCAATTCGAGGAGTTGACCCTCCGTGCGGCGCGAGGCCGCGAGCTCCGCGACTTCGCATTCGATGAGCCCGTGCAATTCGAAGACGTCGATGCATTCGCCCGTCGTATACTCGACGACGCTGAAGCCGACTTGCGGCATGCTGCGAACGAGCGATTCGCCCTCCAAGAGCTTGAGCGCGTCGCGCACCGGCTGCCGGCTGATCGACAGACGCGCCGCGATCGACGCGAGGTCGATTCGGTCGCCCGGCTTGAGCGTTCCGTCGCGCAAGCGATCCTGAAGAAAAGCGTACGCGCGTGCGGCTTGCGAGACGACCGGTTTCACGTTCTGATCGACCTCGTGTCGACAAACCCACGGAAGCTGGCGCCTACGACGCTCAGGACGGCCGCTTCTTGTACGCGACGGCGGCTCCTTGGGTAATCGCCTCGGCCGCCCGTAATGGTGACGCCCTCGTCAAATATACGAACGGAATGTTACAGTAGCGATGTTCGTCAGAAGCCGTAGACGCGTTGCCGATACTTCTCTCGGGGCGCGGATCGCCGTATACGACGCCGGAGCGTGAGAGGGACATGGGGATGTCGAACCCGGGCTCGTCCGCCGGCGAACGCGCGTACGCGGCGATTCGCGATATGATCCTCGGCGGCCGTGTCGCTCCCGGCCAGCGCCTCGTCTTCGACGACCTCTCCCACGCGCTCGATCTTCCGCGCCACGCCGTCCGCGATGCGATGAAACGGCTCGCCTCGGAATCGGTCGTCGTCATCGTTCCGCTCTTCGGTTGCGCGGTTCCGGTCTTCGACGAGCGCGATCAGCTCGACGTCCTCGAATTACTCGTTTCGGTCGAGTCGGAGATCGTCGAGGCCGCCGCCGATCGGCGGACCGACGACGACCTGCGCATGCTCTGGGCGGCACACCGCGCGATCGAGGCGCTTCTCGGCGCGTCGCCTGCCGCGCCCGATCTCGTGCCCGCGTATCGGCTTCTCTGCCGGGATTTCCACATCGCGCTCTACGAGTGCGCGCATTCCGCCGTCTACCGTTCGATCGGCGAACATCTGCTGATACGATCGGAGCTCGCGTTCCTCAGCGGTCCGCACCCGGAGCGCGGTCTCCCCGCGACGATCGCGGGCCCGTTTCTGAAGTTACCGATGGACGAGGCGATGGCCGCAATGCGGGCCCAACATGCCGAGCATCTCGCGATCGTCGAGGCGA
>CAZZZK010000041.1:5474-12212 GCA_964658555.1 Vulcanimicrobiota bacterium
GAACTCGACGCCTCGTCCAAGGGCTGAGGATGGCGGTCGCGCGCGCGGAGATCGAACGCCACGGCGCGTCGGTCGTCGAGCTGCTGACCTCGCTGCGCGCGCTCGCCTAGCGGTCGGCTCCGCGCCGCAACGAGGCGCCCTGGCCGCGCAGGAACGGGCCCAGCGCCTCGGGCGTCATCTGCGCGAAGAGAACACTGAGCGCGATCTCGACGATCGAGCTTTCGGAGAGGCGTTCTTCGAAAGCGACGCGTCGCAACCGAAGGCCGGTCGCTGCGGAGACGTTGACGGAGAGTTTGAGGGCGGCTTTGCCGTCGACGTTCACGTCTTCGGGCGAGTTCGAGGTCATGTCGCGTTCCTTCACGAGAGGCGAGCGCACAGTGCGCGCGCCCGGGGCGACGGTTCGATCGGAGGCCACGATCGACGTCCGTGATGCGGAGGCGGAACTACCTCGACGTTAAGTAATAAGAACTGTCCATTGCTTACCCTCTTGTTCGGTCCGTCTCTCGTTGCGCCTGTTAAAAATCACGTCGCGCGGGCCGGAGTGGCCGACGCGGCGGCGGCCCGCCGCTTCGGTGCGGGCAGCAGTAAGGCGAGCGGCGAGCATGCGAGCGTCACGATCCCGACGAGCCGCGACAGGTCGGCGTAGGACTGCACGACCGCCTGCGATGCGACGATCGAGGCCAGACGGCGCTCCGATGCCGGCGAGACGCCCGCGGCCGAGCCTTCGACGAACGCGCGAACGACCGGCCGCGAGAGGTTCGCATCGGCCGCGAGCCGCGTCTGATGCGAGACCTCCGCTCGCGTCAGGAGCGCGACGAGGACCGCCGTCGCGATGCTGCCGCCGAGCTGCCGCGAGAGATTGAAGAACGCCGACGCCTTGGGCACGTCGCTCGATTCGACGCCGCCGAAGACGACGAGCGAGAGCGGGACGAACACCTGCGAGAGCCCGACGCCGCTCAAGATCAACGAGAAGGCGAAACTTCGGAAGTCGCTCTCGGTCGTCGTGACGTTCGCGAGCAGAAAATTCGAGAGGCCGATCAGGACGAATCCGAAGCCGATCTGGTAGCGCGGATCGATCCTGCCGCTCGCGGCGAGGCGCGCGCCGAGCGGCGTGAAGATCATGATCGGCAGCGCTCGCATCGTGAGGAGCAGCCCCGCGAGCGTCGCGGTGAAGTTCAGCGAGCCTTGAACGAGCTGGGGGAGCGTGATGAGCGTGCCGAGGAGCGTGATCCCGAGCGTGAAGCCGAGCGCGCTGCCGGCCGAGACGGCGCGATAGCGCAGGATGCGCAGATCGACCGCCGGAGATTTCGCGCCGAAGAGTTCCCATAGCGGGAAGGCGACGAGTGCGATCGCGGCCACGAAGCTGAAGCGCACGATCTGCGGATCGCCGAACCAGTCTTTCTCCTGCCCGAGGTCGAGCACGAACTGCAACGCTCCGAGCCCGATCGCGAGCAGCGTGATGCCGACCGTATCGACGGGCAGCCGCTGCGGATCCGCCGGATTACGCATGTAGAGCAGCGTGAGGATCGCCGCGATAATCCCGATCGGGATATTGACGAAAAAGATCCACGGCCACGCGAGATTATCGACGAGCAGACCGCCGAGCAAGGGCCCGATCGACGGCCCGAAGAGCGCGCCGATCGCGAAGATCCCCTGCGCCGCGCCCTGCTTGTCCCGCGGGAACGTGTCCCGCAGGATCGCCTGCGCTTGCGAGAGCAGACCGCCGCCGCCCGCGCCCTGCACGAAGCGCCAGAAGACGAGCGGCCAGAGCGACGTCGAGAGTCCGCACATCAGCGACGAGAACGTGAAGAGCGCGATCGACGCGAAGAAGTACTGCCGGCGTCCGAAGCGGCGCTGCAGCCACGGCGAGAGCGGGATGACGATGACGTTCGCGACCACGTAGCCCGTGACGATGAACGTCCCTTCCTCTTGAGAGGCGCCGACGTTGCCTTGCACGTACGGCAGCGCGACGTTCACGATCGTCGTGTCGATGATCTCGAGCAGCGCCGCGAGGACGACCGCGAGCGTGACGAACGCCCGCTGCGCGCCGTAGGCGACGACGTCGCGCTGCGGCGCGGGCGACGTGGTCAGGCCGCGCGGCTCGCGGGCGCGTGCGGAAAGACGGACGACGCGAAGGACGCGTGAGACGGCATCAGGTGTACAACGCCCGCACGGCGGCATTGTGTCGGTCGGGGCGGTACCGCTCGTCCATGATCGGCTCCTTGACAAGCTTAGTCCGACTAGGTATTAGATATTGGATGCGGGAGTTCGAGGAGAAGGGATCTCCTATCGCCGACCGGTTCCGACCGGTCGCCGATACCATCTCGCATAGCGAGCGCGCTTACCAACTCATTTTGACGAAGTTGCTCGACCGCACGTTCGTCGCCCGTCAGACGATCGACATCGACGCGCTCGTCGGGGAACTGTTCGTCAGCCGCCAGCCGATCCGTGACGCGCTCAACCGGCTCGCCGCCGAGGGGCTCGTCGTCGTCGTACCGCAGGTCGGCTGCGTCGTCGCGGCGCCGAGCGATCGCGACGTCGCCGATGCGATCAACCTCCTGCGATCGTGCGAGACGAAGGTCGCGAGCCTCGCCGCCGTGCGGCGCAGCGGCTCGGACGTGCGGCATCTGCGGGCGATCCTGCACCAGACGGAACGGCTCCTCGAGCGCGGCGACGTCACCGCGATCGAGATGTCCGACCGCTATCGCGAGCTCAACCGCTCGTTCCATCGCATCTTGCTCGACGCGATCGGCTCGCCGTCGCTCTCGGCGTTCGCGCAAGCGCTCGAACATCGGGTCGAATTCATGCTCCTGGGCCCGATCTCGCGCACGGCGGCGCCGCCTCCCTCGGATTCGCTCGACGCACGCAGAGCCGTACTCGCCGCGACGGTCGCTCGCATCCGCGAGCGCAACGACGAACATGCGGCCGTCGCGGCGGCCGTCGAGGCAGGGGACGGACCGGCCGCCGCGCGTGCGATGGAAGAGCACCTCGCGCACGGCTTCCGGACGCTCGGCATCGCGCGGCTCCGCTGAACGCGGAAGGGCCGTGAAACGCCCGAAGGGCTTAGAGCGTCGCCATGTCGATGACGAAGCGAAAACGCACGTCGCCCTTGACGACGCGATCGTAGGCCTCGTTCACCTTATCGATGGAGATCTTTTCGATCTCGCTCGGGATGCCGTGCTCGGCGCAGAAATCGAGCATCTCCTGCGTCTCCGCGATGCCGCCGATCATCGAGCCCGCGAGGCTGCGACGCTTCGTGACGAGCGAGAACGCACCGATCGGGATCTCGTTCTCCGGAATCCCGACGTTGACCATCGCGCCGTCGACCTTGAGCAGGCCGAGATAGAGATTCCAGTCCATCTGGGCGGAGACGGTGTTGACGATGAGATCGAACGAGCCTTTGAGCTTGTCGAAGGTCGCGGGGTCGGAGGTCGCGTAGTACGCGCTCGCGCCCATGCGCTTGCCGTCGTCTTGCTTGCCGAGCGACTGGCTGAGCACGGTCACGTCGGCGCCGAGCGCGTGGGCGATCTTCACGCCCATATGGCCGAGGCCGCCGAGGCCGACGATCGCGACTCGCTTGCCGGGGCCCGCACCCCAATGCTTGAGCGGTGAGTAGAGCGTGATCCCCGCGCACAGGAGCGGCGCGGCCGCATCGAGCGGGAGGCTGTCCGGGATGCGCAACACGTAATTCTCGTCGACGACGATACTCTGCGAGTAGCCGCCGAACGTCGGCGTCTTGCCGTCGCGTTCGGTGCCGTTGTACGTCGGGGTCATCCCGGATTCGCAGTACTGCTCGAGCCCCTGCGTGCAGTATTGGCACGTGCGGTCGGAATCGACGAAGCAGCCGACGCCGACGTGATCGCCGACCTTGAACTTCGTGACCTTCTCGCCGACGCCCGAGACGGTGCCCGCGATCTCGTGACCCGGGACCATCGGGAAGATCGATCCGCCCCATTCGTCGCGGGCTTGATGGATATCGGAATGGCAGATCCCGCAGAACGCGATCGCGATCGCGACGTCGTTCGGTCCGGGTTCGCGGCGCTCGAACGTGAACGGGGCGAGCGGTGCGCCGACGCTCGGCGCGGCGTAGCCCTTCGTGGCGACTTTTGTAATCGTTTGCGTCATACGAGTTCTTTGCCCGCACATAGGGGTCGCTCACACGTCCTTCGGGCTCTTCGTGTCAGGCCGCGTCGCTCGCTTCGAGCGCGGGCAAACTGCGCCGCTGCGCGACGATTCCAAGGAGGAGCGCGACGCAGACGAAGCCGAGTGCGAGTAGCGCCGGGCCCGCGACGGAGAACGTACCGAGCAGCGCGGTCGCCAGTGCCGGCGTCACGACGCCCGCGACGCTCTCGAGCGAGGAGCCGGCTCCGAGGACCGCGCCCCGGACGCGCTCGGGCGAGGCGTCCGTCAGCAGGGCGGCGAGCGTCGCGTTCGTGAGCGCGAGGCCGAGCGAGAAGAGGATCATCGTCGCGAACAGCACGGGCGGCGTGCGCGCGAAGGGCACGGCGCCGAAGAAGAGCGCGAGGATGCAGAATCCGAGATTCGAGGTCGCGCGCGCGCCGAGACGATCGACCACGCGCCCGACGACGCCGAGCTGAAAGACGATGCTGAAGACGCCGAACACGCCGAACGCGTAGCTCGTCTCGACCGGCCCGAAGCCGACGAGCCGGTGGAGGGCCAGCGCGAACGAGGCGAACCAGGCGTAGAGTCCGAGCGAGAACGCGAGCTTCTGCAGGAGCACGGGCGAGACGTTCGCATCGCCGAGGAAGCGCAGGATGTCGCGCGGCGTGGCGCTCGGCTCGGACTCGCCTTCGGCCGCGACCTGTTCGGGGAGGCGATAGATCGTCAGGAGCAGCGTGGCGACTTGCAGCGCCGCCGCGAGCAGAAACGGCGTCCGGTATCCGAAGTGCGCGAGCAGCGTGCCGCCCATGACGGGCCCGAGCACGAGCCCCGCGCTGAACGACGCGCCGACGTAGGCGAAGGCGCGCGCGCGCTCGCTCGGTGCGACGCGGTCGGCGACGTAGGCCTGCGTGACGCTGATGTTGCCGCCGGAGACGCCCTCGATGATTCGCGCGACGAAGACCCAGACGAGCGACGGAGCGAACGCGAGCAGCGTCCAGCCGATCGTCGCGCCGATCTGGCTCACGACGAGGACGCGCTTGCGCCCGATGCGGTCGCTCGCGTGGCCCCAGATCGGCCCCGCGAGGAATTGGCAGAAGGCGAACGTCGCGAAGAGCGCGCCCACGGCGACGTACGACGCGCCGAAGTGCTGCACGTAGTAGGGCAGGATCGGGATGAGGATACTGAACCCGAGGATGTCGATGAACGTGATCCCGAGGATCGGAAAGAGCTTCGCGAACATGTGCTAGCGGAGCGTGTCGGAAAGGGCGGCCGAACTCCTCGCGCGGAGTTCGGCCGCCCGCATCGCGGCCGGCTTCGAGCTACGCGGGGACGGCGGTTTTCGGCAGGAGCGCCTGGAGGCCGTACGCTTCCAAGATCGCTCGCTGCTGGACGGCACTCTCGCGGTTGATCGTCTCGACGTACTCTCCGCCGCCGACGACCGTGCGCAGCGCGCGCGTGCCCGCGGGCTGCTCCGCGATCGCGACGATCGCGTCGGCCACTTCCTGCGCGTCGGCCGAGAGCGACATCTCGCCGAGGGCGTTCGTCAGCTGCTGCCGAGCGGATTCGAGCTCGGCGTAGCCGCTCGCGCGCTTCGCATCGTCGGGCTCGACGAGCTTCGAGAAGATGTCCGTGCCGTACGCGCCCGGTTCGACGATCGCGACGTCGATGCCGAACGGCCGCAACTCGTACGACTTCGTTTCCGCGAGCGCTTCGAGCGCCCACTTCGAGGCCGTGTAGACGCCGCCGAACGGTACGATCATGCGGCCGACGACCGAGCTCACGTAGACGACGAGCCCGCTCTTGCGCTCGCGCATCGCGGGCAGGAAGGCGCGATCGACGCGCAGCGGGCCGAAGACGTTCGTCTCGAATTGCTTCGCGACGGCGGCCGGCGTGTAGGCTTCCGTGTAGCCGAAGTAGGCGTTGCCCGCGTTGTTCACGAGCACGTCGATCGCGCCGACGGCGTCCGCGATCTCGGCGGCGGCTCGATCGACCGACGCGTCGCTCGTGACGTCGAGATCGACGACGTCGGCGCCGGCCTCGCGCAGCGCCGCGGCGGCTTCGGCATTCCGGCCCGTCGAGTCGCGCAGGGTCGCGAAGGCGCGATAGTCGTGTGCGAGCAGCGTTTGGACGGTGAGCCGTCCGAAGCCCGAACTCGCTCCGGTGACGACGGCGGTTTTCTTGTGTGATGCGCTCATGATGGTACTCCTCCGCGTGTGGACGCGGTCGCGTGTTCGCTTGACCGCGACACTATAATCGCCCATACTCTCTCTTGGGAAGTACGCACTTTCGAGTTAGTTAGGGACACGGATGGAAGCGAAGGCGGTTCGAGATAGCTACGACGAGGCGATGCGCGAGCGCGTTCGGACGCTCGACCGGGGCAATTGCCTCGATTCGCAGTGTCTGGCGCGCTCGATCCTCGATCACGTGTTCAGCCGCTGGGGTGCGCTCGTGCTCTGGTCGCTCGTCGACGGCCGCCGGCGCTACTCGCAGTTGCGCGGCGCCGTCGGCGGCGTATCGGAGAAGATGCTCGCGCAGACGCTACGCACGCTCGAGCGCGACGGGCTCGTCCGCCGCGAGAGCTTCCCCGTCGTGCCGCCGCGCGTCGAATACGAGCTG
>CAZZZK010000042.1:0-10311 GCA_964658555.1 Vulcanimicrobiota bacterium
CCGCGTCGCGCGTCGCGGCGCGCAGCACGTCGCGCGGCGACATCTCGAGCATCGAGCCCATGAGTTCGAGCTCGTACGCGAAGCCGTCGTGCGGATTGAACGGCGTGCCCGCATCGGAGCCCGCGACGAATCGTACGCCCGCCAGGCGTGCGGCGCGCAGGTTCGCCGCGGCGTGCTCGGCGATCTCGCGTGCCTTGCGCAGCACGAACGCCGGCATCCCCGCGTCTTCGCCGCCGTCGACGATGCAGGTGAGCGCGGCGAGCGTCGGCACGAGCGCGGCGCCCGAGGCGGCGAAGAGTGCGAGGCCTTCCTCGTCGACGAGATGACCGTGCTCGATCGAATCGATCCCCGCGCGCAGCGCGTTCGCGATGCCGGCCGCGCCGATCGCGTGCGCGGCGCACCGCAGGCCGTGCGCGTGCGCTTCCTCGATGCCCGCGCGCAATTCGTCTTCGGAGAGCTGCGCCAGCCCGGGAACGGCGCCCTTCGTGAGCACGCCGCCCGTGGCGATGAACTTGATGCACGTCGCGCCCGCGCGCAGCTGCTCGCGAACGGCCTTGCGAACGTCGAGCGCGCCGTCGGCCTCGCGGCCGACGAAGTGGCCGTGCCCGCCCGTCATGCAGATCGCGCGGCCGGCGGCGACGATCGTCGGGCCCGGGATCGCGCCGCGGTCGACCGCGTCGCGCGTTTCGATCGCGAGCGCCTCCGTGCTGCCGAGGTCGCGCATGGCCGTCACGCCCGACCGTACCGCGAGCCGCGCGTTCTCCGCGCAGCGAAACGCGCGCTGCGTCGGCGTCGTGAGCACGAAGACGCTCATCGTCTGCGCGTCGCCGCTCATCTCGAGATGCGCGTGCGCGTTGATGAGTCCGGGCACGACGCACGCGCTCTCGAAGACGCGCGCGTCGCCCGGAACCTCCAGGTTCGCGTCGCCGATCTCGGCGATGCGCCCGTTCTCGATGAGGAGCGTGCCGTTCTCTTTGATATCGCCGACCTGATCGTGGAGCGTTCCGAAGCGCACGACGATCGCGGACGGCGCCACGTCAGGCCCCGCGCGAATCGGCGCCCGCTTCGACGAGCGTTTCGTCGTATCGCTCGAGCGCCGCATCGATCACGTCGAAGCAGCGGTCGATCTCCTCATACGTGTTGTAGTGGGCGAAGCTCAAGCGCACCGCGACGCCGTCCGTCTCCGGCGCGATCGTCCGCATGAGGCGCGGTGCGTAGTAATCGCCGCAGCGTCCCTCGATCGCCGCGAGATCGAGCCGCGCGGCGAGCTCGACGCTCGGCATGTCGCGGACGTTGAATGCGAAGACGGGCAGGCGCGCGACGTCGGGCGGCCGGCCGTACAGCCGCAGTTCCGGCGCGCGTTCCGCGAAGCGTTCGCACACGTAGGCCGAGAGCTTCTCTTCGTAATCCGCCATGCGCTCGACCGCGATCCGCGGCGTCTCCGCGATATCGCGCAGATACGCGACGGTCCCGAGCCAGCCGGCGAGGCCTTCGTGACTCTGCGTCCCGGATTCGAGCGTCCAGTAGCGGGCGTCGCCGCCCGGCATCGTCGCGTCGTCGGCGTGCACGAAGCGCTCGAGCACGCGGTCCGCGGCGTACCAGAAGCCGAGATGCGGCCCGTACATCTTGTATGCCGAGAAGAAGGCGAAATCGATCGACGGTTCGAGATCGAGCGCGAAGTGCGGGAACGCCTGCACGCCGTCGACCACCACGATCGCTCCCGCCGCCTTGGCGAGTGCCGCGAGGCGCGGAACGTCGAACACGCTGCCGGTCGCATTCGAGGCCCACGGGAGCGCGACGAGGACGGGCCCGCGTTCGAGAAAGGAACGAAAGCGCGTCTCGTCGAGATCGCCGTGCTCGTCGACGGGGACGACATCGATCTGCGCGCCGAAGCGGCGCAGCCAATTCCAAGGCGTGACGTTCGCTTCGTGGTCCGCGCACGTGACGACGATCCGGTCGCCCTGACGGATCGTGCTCGAGACCAGCCGCGAGAGGGCGAACGCGATCGAGGTGGCGTTCGCGCCGATACCGACGTGGTCGGGGGTCGTCGCGAGCAGCGATGCGACCTCGCTCTTCGCCTCGGCGACCAGGTCCGTCGTCGCCTGCGTACGAGCGAACAACGACCCTTTCTGTGCGTTATCGTAGGCCAGATAGCGTTGCATTCGTTCGAGGGCGAGATCGGGAAGTTGCGCGCCCGCCGCATTGTCCGCGAGGATGCGACCGTGCGCGGTCGCAGCCATCACCGCCGGAAATCGGTCGCCATTCAAACGCGTACGGCCCCCGCACAAATCATTGGGTCGCCTCCAGCCGGATGCATATCCGAGAGGCGCCCTTCGCGCCCGGTCGTAACGCTCCTTACCTCGTCCGAGCGCAACGCGTGGTAAAATATCGTAATGCATGAACCCACTCCGCCGACGCGCGTCGTGTATCGGCACTCCATCGCCACGCGGATCTCGCACTGGTTCGTCTCGATCGCGCTGCTCGTTCTGTTGATGAGCGGCTTGCAGATCTTTAACGCCGCGCCGTATCTCGACGCGTCGGACGTCTCGAACCCGGCTCGGCGCGTGCTCTCGATCTCGCAGGTGCAGACGCCGACGGGTGCCGTCGGGGGCGTGACGACGATCTTCGGTCACGCGTTCGGGACGACGAAGTTTCTCGGCGTCACGGACGACGGCCAAGGCGGCATCGGGCAGCGCGCATTCCCCGGGTGGGCGACCTTCCCCGGCTATCAGGATCTCGCGGGCGGCCGCGCCTGGCACTTCTTCTTCGGATGGGTCTTGCTGCTCGCGGCCTGCCTCTATCTCGTCGCCGCGATCGTGCGGAAGGATCTCCGGCTGCTGATCTTGCGGCCGAGCGATCTCCCGAAGATGTGGCCGATGCAAGCCTACTATTTGCGGCTGCGCCCCGAACCGCCCGATCACGGGAAGTACAACCCGCTGCAGAAGGCGGGCTACACGGCGGTGATCTTCGGCCTCATCCCGTTCGCGATTCTCACGGGTCTCGCGCTCTCGCCCGGCATCGACGCGATCGCGGCGCCCGTGGTGTGGCTGCTCGGCGGCCGGCAATTCGCGCGGACGTGGCATTTCGTTTCGATGATGCTCATCATCGGGTTCACGCTCGGCCACGTGATGCTCGTCGCGACCACGGGCTTTCGGAACAACATGCGCTCGATGACGCTCGGCACCTACCGCATCGGAAAGCACGAGGGGACGGGCGTATGAAGCGCGGCCTCTTCGTCGCGGGCTCGCTCGCGGGAATCGCCGGCTGCTCCGCGCAGACGAACGCCCTGAGCGGCAATCCGCTCGTGCAGAAGATCCTCGGGAGCGCGAACGTCGTGAACCACGCCGTGATCGGGACGCGCGGCCGCGCTCGGCTGTACGCCGCGTCCGAGATCACGACCGATTTCCCGAGCAACGGCAACGCGACGCCGCAGGACGCGACGTACACGCGGCTCGTGCAGGCGAAGTACGCCGGCTACCGCCTGCCGGTCGGCGGCCTCGTCGAACGGCCGCAGACGTTCGATCTGCGGCAGCTGCGCGCGCTCGCGTCGATCGACGAGATCACGCGCCACGACTGCGTCGAGGGGTGGAGCGTCGTGGGACGGTGGGCGGGCGTGCGCCTCTCGCACGTGCTCTCGGTCGTGCGCCCGACGTCCGCGGCGCGCTTCATCGTCTTCCACTCGTTCGACGTCGATAGCCAGGGGGCGCCGTTTTACGGCAGCATCAGCGTCGACGAGGCCGCCGCGCCGCAGACGCAGCTGGCACTCGACTTCAACGGAAAGCCCGTCGCCCCGGAGTATGGAGGCCCCGTGCGCCTCCGCATCCCGACCCAGCTCGCGTACAAGAGTACGAAGTGGGTCAAGAGCATTCAAGTCGTCGCTTCCTTTGCCGATATCGGAAACGGAAGGGGCGGCTACTGGGAAGACGACGGCTACGCTTGGTATGCAGGCATTTGATCCGGCGTGCTATCGTACTGCTAAGTCGAAACTACGAACCACTTCAGCCGCATATCCTAGAAATTTAGGACTACTAGGTAAGCAATCCCCGTAATGGGTGACGGAAGCCCCATACGGAACGCGGGGTCTATTCGGCTATGCTCTTCTCGCAGCGGTCAGATATCGATCGCGTCGCCGTTGAAGGGGTCGCCTTATGTCCTTCGCAGCTTTCGTATTCTCGTTTCTCGCCTCGTTCGCGCACATTCACGTCGCGCCCGACACGGGTGGAACGATCACGAGCGTCCACCCTTCGACCCTCACGGGCGGAACGATCACGAGCGTCCGTCCTTCGACCCTCACGGGCGGAACGGTAACGAGCGTTCGGTCTTCGGCACGGTGACGAGCGGACGTAGCGGCGGCACGATCACGAGCTAAGATAGCGGAAGGGTTGAGATTGGGCGCAAACAATAAGCCCTCCACGTCGCCCGCCCGCGTTCTCATCTCGGTATCAAGGTTGAGTCGGTACATTGATGCGTTCAGTTTCGTTTATCCGCCCGAGGATCGATGACTACGCAACCGCCCTCGATGCATATCGGCGCGGCGAGTTCGGTGATGCGATCCTCGCACTTGGCGGCCAGGGCGACCCCTCGGCGCGAGCCCTTCTGGCACGTTGTTATATCCGGGAAAACCGGATCGAGCAGGTTTTGGCCGTCCTCGACGATTCGGAAATCGAAGCCGTCGACGAAGCGCATGCTGCGGAATTCTTGGCGCTCCGAGCGACCGTTAAATACCGACTCCGCGATTTCGTCGGCAGCCAGGCAGATCTTACCAGCGCGCGCGTTTTCGGACTCTCGTCGAACCTCGTCGCGCTTCAAAGCGAGATAGAGTACTTCTCGAGCGTCCTTTGCTACGCGCAGGGAGATTTGGACGGAGCCTCCGCGGCCGCGCGTCGAGCGTTGAGGACGGAGTACATTTCGCGTTCGTGGGTTCGAGAAGACGACTCGGCCGGCTACCCGCATACGCTGCAGCTCAGTGAGGCGCGCGCGCTCGAGATGCTCGGTTTCGTCGCTGCAGGCCGGATCGATCACCGAAAGCAGATCGAGTTGCTACGGGAAGCGAACGATCGATTCGATGTAGGCGCGACGAAAGATACGTTCGTCGAGGCTTCGTTGATCCACAACTATGCTTTGATTGCGAAGGATCTCGACAATCTCGCGGACGTCGATTACCTTCACAGAAAAGTGTCTTCGATTCAATGGACGGAGACGACTCGGACGTTTGAATTCTATACGAGGCACTCGCTTGGTTGGTTCAATGCGTCTTCGGGAAATTATCTCGACGCGCTCCGTGAATTCAGACTTGCCGCACACGTAGCGCCGACGATCCCGTTGAGGATTCTCGCGATCACCGACAGAGCGTTTCTCGCGAATGAACTCGATGAGGCCTTTTCCGCTCGCGAAGACCTCGAGAGCGCAGTCGAGCTTTGCAGAGCGGTCGATTGGGAAGCGAAAACGGGTGAAGAACGCTACGCATTGTTCTTCCTCGCCGAACAACTCGCCCCATTCGCGGCAACGAAGGCGCGAGAACTTCTCGACTTGTATTTCGGCCTGAAGACGCCGCTGGCCGTTCTCGTCGCCGGACATCACGACCGCCGGCTTCGAGGCTACGAGTGTCTTGCCGTGTCGGCTGTTTTGAGTGCTGAAGGTCATCGACAGCGGGCAACGATAAACGCGCTCGAAGCGTTCAACATTTTCGATTCGCTTCAGTTCTCGCTTCGCGCGGCTCGCATCGCTCTGCGGCTTACGGAACTGACCGGTGAGTTAAAATATCGGGCCTACGTCGAAAGAGTCGCAGCGGAACGTCCGAACTCGTGGTTGATGCGCCGATTTCGAGCCATGAGCGTCGCTTAGCGCATTCGTCGCCGAATCAACGCCGCGACCTGCGCGATCGCGACGTTCTGTGACCCTTGAAAACGAGCGCGTCCGCCGAGAAGCTGCCGGGCCCGACGAGCAGTAACGCGAGCGCGACGGCGAGGTACATGAGTTCGAGCTCGAACGACGGGCCCGGGCCCATCGCGACGAATTTCGCGCCGTTCGGAATCTTCACGATGAAGATGGCGACGACCATATTGCAGCCGATGAGAAACGAGAAGAGCGGCGTCAGCAGCCCGAGTACGAGCGCGATGCCGCCCGCGAATTCCGCGATCGCCGCGACGACCGCGAGCCACGCCGGCGTCCCGGGAACCATGTGACCGAGCCAGCCGGTCGGGTTGAGAATCTTCGGAAGACCGTGCACGACGAAGGCCGCGCCGAAGACGAGCCGGAGCGCGAGGAGCGCGATGTCCGGCCGAACTCCGAGTCGCAGCGGGCTCACGCGTCGCTTCCCGTCATGCGTCGGGATGCGGCTCGGTCGTCACCGCGACCTGCGTTCCGCCGCCCGAGATCGAGATCCAGACCCCCGCGACGACGAGGATCGCACCGACGATCTCGCGCCACCCGAATGCTTCACCGCCGAAGAGAATGCCGACGATCACGGCCATGACGGGGATCATCAAAGCCGAGAGCCCCATAAGCCCGGGCGTGATGCGCTGTAGCAGCCAGTGATTGAGGTAGAACGCGAGCGCGCTGCCGCAGGCTGCGAGATACGCGACGGCCGCGAGCGGCGCGGGCATCGTCGCGAGGTGCCAGTCGACGTGCTCCGTCGCGAGGCCGGCCGCGGCCATCGCGACGCCTGCGAGCAGCATCGCGGGCGGCAACGTTGCGAGCGGCTCGAACGCCGCGAACTTTTTCAGATAGACGTTCGCGAAGCCGGAGAGTGCGGCCGCGATCACGGCGTCCACGACGAACACGAGTGCGCCGTGCGTTTCGCCGACGAGGGAGATCGCGGCGACGCCCGCAAGCGCGAGCAGCGCGCCGACGATCTCACGGGGTCCGGTGCGTTCGCCGAGCATCAGGCGTGCGAACCCGAAGATAAAGAACGGCATCGTTCCGAAGAGGACGGCGACGAGTCCCGACGCGAGTTGCGTTTCGGCGAGATACGTCAGCACGTAGTTGAAGCCGAACATCGTCGCCGCGAGGACGATCACCAGGTGCGCGGGCGGTGCGAGCCGCGGCGCCTTCGGGCGAAAGATCGTTCCGCACGCGTATAGGATGGCGGCCGCCAGAATGAAACGCGCGCCGGCGCCGAATGTCACGGGCATCCCCGTAAGCTGAATCTTAATCGCGAGCCACGTCGTTCCCCAGATCAAAACGCAGATCGCGTACGCGAGAACGACCGCGAGCGCTGGCGATTGGAAAACGGATCGCCTTCCGAAGGCGCGCTGAGAGGTCACCGAGAGAGCAACCGCACGACGGCTTCGCCGGTTGCGTTCCGGCTTGAGCGAGGCGCCGTTGGGAACGATGAGAAAATGGCACAACACCCACTCCAAGGTCTCCGCGTCGCGGTCGTCGTCTCCGAAGGCTTCGAAGAAGTCGAGATGACGAAGCCCCGCTCCGCGCTCGTAGAGGCCGGCGCGACGGTCACGATCGTATCGCCCGATTCCGGGAGCGTCCTCTCGTTCGACCACCACACGCCGTCGAAGAAGTACGACGTCGACCTCGCGCTCGATGCCGCGAAGCCCGACGATTTCGATGCCCTCTTGTTGCCCGGCGGCGCGCTCAATCCGGATACGCTCCGTACGCTCCCCAAGGCCGTGGCGTTCGTCAAATCGTTCTTCCAAGCGAACAAGCCGGTCGCGGCGATTTGCCACGCCTCCTGGACGATCATCGAAGCGGGCGAAGTAAAGGGGCGTACGCTGACGTCGTGGCCGTCGCTGCAGACGGATATCCGCAATGCCGGCGGCACGTGGGTCGATCGCGAAGTGAACCGCGACGGCAACCTTGTGACGAGCCGCAATCCGGACGACATTCCGGCCTTCAACAAAGCGATCGTCGAACTGTACGCGTCGGCCGTCCCCGCGTCTCGTTCGTAGAGATCCTTCGGTGCGGGCGCTACGGCGAACGGACGCGTCCTAGCGCGTAGATCGGAACGTGCGATGCCGCGGCCGACGGAGGCGCGATCGTAGGCGACGGGCTCGTCATATGCGCGCGATGATCGTCCCACGCGACGCGCGTCTCGAGAGACGCTCGTCTCAGGCGACGGACGCCGGATCGCGGTCCGTGCCTCGGCGTCGAGCACCCTTGCGGCAGGCCGGCCGAACGCACGTACGCCGGCGCAGTTGCGCCCGCCGGACGACCTTGCGGCCGCACGTACGCACGGACGTGTCGGCGGCGTCTAACCCACGACGCATGTCGCGCAGGAACGGCGTAAGAGTTCGTGCGCGGCATCGCGAATGTCGACACATACATGGTTTTGGCCACTTACGCACGAGGATCGCGGTTGGACCGGACCGAGGCTTCGGCGGGGCTTCCGCCGCGCGGCACTCCGAAGAATTACCTGATAGCGTGGCTGCTCGTTATGCTCAAGGGCGACGATCTGCACGGCTACGAGATCATGAAGGCGCTGAAGGAGCGGTTCTTCGTGACGTGCGATCCCGGGACGGTCTATCGTGCGCTCCGGCAGCTCGAGCGCGAGAGCTACATCTCCTCGTGGTGGGATCCCAAGGAGCAGGGGCCCGCGCGGCGCGTCTACACGCTAACCTCGAGCGGCCGGGGCGCGCTCGCGATCTGGCACGACGCTCTCGAACAGTACCGGACCAATCTCGATGCGTTTTTCCGCGTCTACGCGGCCGAACCGCAGGCGGAACGGGAGACGGACGCCGCGACGTGATCTCGGTTCGGTTTCTCGGGACGGGCGGCGCCCGGTTCGTGGTCGCGAAGCAGATCCGCGCGTCGGGCGGGATGTGGTTCCGGTTCGGTCCGGACGGCCCGGACGATCCCGGACCGGTCACGCAGATCCACGTCGATCCGGGCCCGGGCGCCCTCGTGCGCGCTCTCTCGGCCGTCCCGCCGTGCGAGCCGACGCAACTCGACGCGATCGCCCTCTCGCATAAGCATCTCGATCACTCGTGCGACGTAAATGCCATGATCGAAGCGATGACGACCGGCGGCTACCGGCGCCGCGGCGCCATCCTCGCTCCGCACGACGCGTTCGCGGGCGAAGCGGTGATCCTGCCCTACGCCGCGGCGTTCGTGCCGCGGCACGAGGTCCTCGGCGAACGGGCCGGACCGCTCGAGATCAACGACGTGACGCTGCGCGGCACGGTCCGCCATCGCCACGGCGTCGAGACCTACGGCATGCACTTCCGCTATCGCGGAACGACCGTGTCGTATCTGCCGTGCTCGCGCTATTTCGAAGGTCTCGCCGAAGACTACGCGGCGCATCGTCCCGACGTGCTGATCGTGAACGTCTTGCAATACGAAGCCGCGGGGAACGTCGACCATCTCGATTTCGCGCAGGCCCGGCGCATCTTCGAGATCGTTCGGCCGCGCGTCGGCGTGATGACGCACTTCGGCACGAAGATGCTCGAACGCCGGCCGGACCGGCTCGCGGCGCGGCTCGAAGACGAGCTCGGCATGCGCGCGTTCGCGGCCGTCGACGGCTGGACGCTCGACGTGTCGACCGAGGTCGCCGCCGCGCGTGGCTGACGACGGCGTCCGCATCGACGTCGTCCTCGAAGCCCGAACCGCCGCCTTCCGGTCCGCCGTCGAGCGCGAAGCGCGCTGGACGATGTGGGGCTTCACGGTCGTCTGGCACGAGCAGCACCACGAGCTCGCCGCGCTCGCGGGCGACGACGTCGTCGGCGTCCTCGGGCTGCGGATCGCCGCATCGCTCGGGCACGTCGAGTCGCTCTTCGTCGCCGCCGCCCACCGCGGGCACCGGATCGGCGCGCGATTGCTCGAGCGCGCGGAGACGCTCGCGAATTACTACAACTGCCATAAGATGACGCTCGAGGCGCCGGCGGGCGCGGGCCCGCAGGGCTTCTTCGAAGCGTGCGGTTACCGCGTCGAGGCGACGCTCGCGCAGCACACGTGGAAGCGCGACGTCGTCGTCATGCGGAAGTTTCTGCTCTAGCGACGCTCGTGGCCCGGCTCGGATCGAGGCGCCTCGCGAAAGCGCGGCGCCTGCAGGGCGCGGAAT
The DNA here is from genome assembly GCA_964658555.1 of Vulcanimicrobiota bacterium. Classification (GTDB taxonomy): domain Bacteria; phylum Vulcanimicrobiota; class Vulcanimicrobiia; order Vulcanimicrobiales; family Vulcanimicrobiaceae; genus CAZZYZ01. Next base: position 10,013 of record CAZZZK010000042.1, read on the forward strand.
TGCTGCTGCCGCTGCGCGGCCTGCGGCATCGCGAACGAGGCGGCGTGCGGGCGGCCGGGCCGGCTGAGCGTCGTCATGGGGACGGCCCAGGGGCCGGTCCGATCGTGCTGATCGAGCAGCGTCCCGGAATAGAGGTAGACGTTGCCGCGTTCGCTCGCGGCGTTCACGAGCGGACCGCCGGCGCCGATGCCGACGTTCGTCGTCCCCTCGGCCTCGTTGACGCGCGCGTCCGCGCCGACATGCCAGACATCGACTGGGGCGCGGTCACGAAGCTCCCCGACGTGGTCGCCACGTGCGTC
>CAZZZK010000042.1:10321-12083 GCA_964658555.1 Vulcanimicrobiota bacterium
GCCGGCGGCACGGCCGCCGAATTCGACCGCACTCACGGCACCGACGGCGACGTCGCCCGTCGAGGATTCGAAGCGCGCGAGCCCGGGCGCGAACGAGCCCGCATCGTAGACGATCGAACCGGAGATGCTCGTCGCTTCGATCTGCCGGACGGCGCAATGCTCGAAGATCGAATTGCCGGTCAGCGTTCGGCTGCGGATGCGATCCGCGTTGACGTTCGTCATCACGATCGGTCCGCGCAGGGTCTGCGCGAAGATCGTCCCGCCGCCGTCGGAGACGCGCAGCGCACCGCGGCCGGTAAACGCGACGAGCGTCCCGCCGCGATAATCGCGCACGTCGACCGCACCCTCGCGGTCGTGGACGAGCAGGTAGACGGTGCCGCTCGGGATCGTCAGCGTCACGTCGCCGGCGTCGGCGGGGAGCGTCGAGCGGACGACGACGACGTCGCGCGGCCCGGGCGGGATCGTCGAGACGACGAAACCCTCGGGAGCGAGCGTGAGCTGGCCGTCGGGAGCGAGCAGCGCCGCCTGCGGGATCAAGAGCGACCGGTCGCCGCCGTCCTCGTTCGTTTGGCGATGCTCGATCGCGATCGACGGCGCCGCATCGACCTGCACGACGGGCCGGTCCCACGTACGGACGACGACGTGGGCGTGGGCGACGTTGACGCGTACGATCGGAGCGCTCGCGTCGTCAACGGTCGTGACGTCGGCCGATGCCGCCGCGGCGCACGCGAGAGCGCCGACCGCCGCGAGCCCGGCGATTCGCGAGACCGTGCCTGCGCCGCGAAACGGGTTCACGGGCCGACGATAGCCCGCTCGGTCGGACGACGTCATTGGAGTGCCGTGAAGATCGGAAGCGCGACGCGGAAGATCGTCCCGCCGCCCGGGTTCGCGCTCGCCTCGACCGTGCCGCCGTGGACGCGGGCGATACTGCGCACGATCGCGAGGCCGAGGCCGGTCCCGGGGACCGCGCGATCGCGCGAGGCGTCCGTGCGGTAGAAGCGATCGAAGATGCGCTCGCGCGCCGCTTCGTCGATCCCGGGGCCCGTGTCCGCGATCGAAACGGCGGCCCGATCGCCGTCGCGCGCGAGCGCGATGTCGACGCGGCCCGCCTCGGTGAATTTGATCGCGTTGTCGATGAGGTTCGTGAAGAGCTGGCGGATCAGCGTCGCGTCTGCGAGGACCGCGATCGCGCGATCGGCGGGCGTCGCCGTGAAGGCGAGCGCGAGATGCTTCTCGGCCGCCCGCGCGGACGTCGCCGCGAGCGCCTCGTCGATCGCACGCGCCACGGGCATCGGCTCGCGCGGGATCCCCTCGCCCGACTCCGCGCGGGCGAGCAGTAGCATGCCGTTGACCATCCGCGCGAGGGCCGCGCTCTCGCTGCGGATCGCGGCGAGGCTGTCGGCGCGGATCTCGGGTTCGCGATCGGCCCAACGCTCGAGCATCTGGGCGTTCGCGTTGATGACGGTAAGCGGCGTTTTGAGTTCGTGCGAGGCGTCCGAGATGAACTGCCGCTCGCGTGCGAAGCCGTCCTCGAGGCGATCGAGCATCGCGTCGAAACTCGTCGCGAGCGAGCCGAGTTCGTCGCGGCGCGCGTTCCAGCCGAGGCGCCGGCTGAGGCGATCGGAACTGATCTCGCCCATCGCCGCGCTCAGTCGCGCGATCGGTTCGACCGCGCTCGATGCGATCGCGAACGATCCGACCACGACCGCGACGACCGCGGCCGCGACGACGAACGCGAGCAGCGTCCGAACGCGCCGCAGCG
>CAZZZK010000043.1:0-11955 GCA_964658555.1 Vulcanimicrobiota bacterium
AGCGTCTCGCGGAGTTCGGCCTCGCCGCGCACGATGCCGCCGCCCGTCCCGCCGAGCGTGTACGCGGGCCGGATCACGAGCGGATAGCCCGCCTCGCGGCCGAACGCGACGCCCGCCTCGACGTCGGTGACGATCGCGCTGAGCGGCACGGGTTCGCCGATCGCGATCATCGCTTCTTTGAAGCGGGCGCGGTCTTCCGCGAGCACGATCGTCGCGATCGGCGTGCCGAGCAGTTCGAGACCGTAGCGTTCGATGACGCCGCTCTCGGAGAGCTCGACCGCGAGATTGAGCCCCGTCTGGCCGCCGAGCGTCGGCAACAGCGCGTCGGGCCGTTCGCGGGCGATGATCGCCTCGAGCGACGCGACCGTCAGCGGCTCGAGGTAGACGGCGTCCGCGACCTCGGGATCGGTCATGATCGTCGCCGGGTTCGAATTGACGAGGACGACCCGGTGGCCTTCCTCGCGCAGCGCCCGGCACGCCTGAACGCCCGCGTAATCGAACTCGGCGGCCTGCCCGATGACGATCGGGCCCGAGCCAATCACGAGGATGCTGCGGCGGGGCACGAACCGGGGAGTACCAGGGTCGCCTGCGATGTGCCTGCCGTCGGAATGGGCGATCGCGCGCGGTACGAAAGCGAGCGCGATGACTCTCGTCCGGCTTCTCGTTTCGCTCGTGTTCCTCGCGCTCGCACTGGGCGCCGCGCCGTCGCCCGCGGCCGATACGCCGCTCGCGTACGACGCGTTCGTGAAGGGCGCGACGCCGCAGCGCGGCCTCTTCACCATCTGGCACCGCGCGGGCGGCGTGTACCTCGAACTCGCCGCGTCGCAGCTCGACCGCGAGTACGTGCAGACGATCGTCCCCGCGTCCGGCCTCGGCGCGAATTTCGTCGTCTACGGCAACACCGATCATCTGCCGGCCGAACTCGTACGCTTCGAACGCGCGGGCGACGAGGTCGCGATCGAGTGGCCGAACCCGTACTTCGTAGCGCCGCACGAGCCGTCGGCCGCGCGCGCGCTCGCCGGGAACGTCGCCCATACGGTCGTCGCGCTCGCGCCGATCGCCGCGGAGGATCCGAAGACGGGCGCGATCGTCATCGACGCAGCGCCGTTTCTCGGCGATCAGCTCAACCTCAAGGCGATCCTCGCGCAGAGCCTGCGCGGGAAATCCAAGGCCACGCCGTACGAACTCGATACGGCCCGAACGTTCTTCGGCGCGACGAAGGCCTTCCCGCGCAACGTGCTGCTGCACGCGATGCAGACCTGGAGCTCGGACGACCAGCGCCTCGACGACAGCGTGCCGGATCCCCGGCACGTCGCGATCGACGTCGCGTACAACATCGCCGATCCCGTCGCCTCGCCCGGCTATCGTCCCCGCTACGCCGACGATCGCGTCGGCTTCTACGACGACGTCTATCTCACGTTCGACGACGACGAGGTGCTCTCGCGGTCGTTGCGCTACGCCGTCCGTTGGAATCTCCAGCCGTCCGATCCGGCGAAAGCGCTCTCGCCCGCGACGCATCCGATGATCTTCTACATGAGCGACACGGTCCCGCAACGCTATCGCGCCGGCATCCGCGCGGGCGTGCTGAAATGGAATCTCGCCTTCGAGAAACTCGGTATCGAAGACGCGCTGCAGGTCCGCGATCAGCCGAACGATCCGAATTGGGATCCCGACGACATCCGTTACAACGTCCTGCGCTGGGTCCCCGAATACAAGGCAAGCTTCGGTGCCGATTCGCAGACGCTCTACGACCCGCGCACGGGCGAAGAGTTCCGTACGGGCATCCTCATCTCGGCGGACGTCCCGTCGTTCGCGCTGCGCGAATGGCGCGACCTCGTCGATCCCGTGCGCTTCGGCCGCGCGACGGACCCCATGCCGCAGAAATTCCTCGACGATACGTGGCTCTCGACGATCCTGCACGAGACGGGCCACAACCTCGGCCTGCAGCACAACTTCATCGGCTCGCGCGCGTACACCGCAGCCGAGCTGCAAGACCCGGCATTCACGGCGACGCACGGCATCGCGTCGACCGTCATGGAGTACGCGCCGACCAATCTCTGGCCGCGCGGAACGCCGCAGGGCGATTACAAGCAGACGACGCTGGGCCCGTACGATTACTACGCGATGCGATGGGCGTACGGCCGCATCCCCGGCGCCGCGACGCCCGAAGACGAGATCCCCGCGCTCTCGAAACTCGCGGCTGCGTGGAGCGATCCGGCCTATCGCTACGCCTCCGACGAGGACGTGAGCTGGGCGAACGGTCACGCGGCCGATCCCCGCGTGGAACAGGGCATCCTCACGAACGATCCCCTCGGCTGGTGCGACGTGCAGCTGCGGATGGAGCGCGGGATCGTCGACCGGCTCGGCTCGTTCTTTCCGAGCGCCGGAGACGCGTACGAGAGCGAGACCTCGGCCTTCGGCATGCTGATGGGCCAGTATCGCACGTGCGCGGTGATGCCGGCGCACTTTATCGGCGGTCAGTATCTCTCGCGCGCCCATCGCGGCGATCCCGGTGCCGAACCGCCCGTCGTCCCGGTGCCGTACGACGTGCAGCGGCATGCGTTCGCGGCGCTCGATCGGTACCTCTTCTCCGCGACGGCGTTCCGCTTCTCGCCGAGCCTGCTGCAATCGCTCGGCTACAGCGAATGGGCCGGCTACGGCTACGTCTCCCTCGAAGGCTACGGAAATCTTCCGGCGTTCGAATACGATCCCCCGGCCCGTCACGACGATGCGGTCGCAGATCAGGTCGCCGCGATGCAGGGCGCGGCGATCGAGCAGATGTTCCGGCCGCTCGTGCTCGCACGCATCGCCGACGGCGCGTCGCAGACGACGGCCGGACGCCCGATGCGGCTCGTCGACCTCTTCGATTGGATGCATCGCAGCGTGTTCGCGGAGCTGCGCGGCGGGCGGCACGCGACGCCGATCGATGCGATGCGCCGGACGCTGCAGCAGCGGTACGTCGCGACGCTCGTCGCGCTCGCGACGCAGCCGCAGCCGGGGGCGCCGGAGGACGCGCGGTCGCTCGCGCGCGCCGATATCCTCAAACTGCAGCGCGAGACGGCGATCGCCGCGCACGCGCCGGGCCTCGATCGCGAGACGCTCGCGCACCTCGCCGACCTGCACGCGCAGACGCACGACGCGCTCCGCAACCCGCATGCGGGCGGCGGCGCGTGAGTCCGCGCGGGCTTACAGCACGAGCGCGAGCACCGCGAGCACGATCGCCACGGCGGTCGCTTCGAAGGCGATCTTCTGGCGGTGGATTTTGAGATCGCGAATGTAGGCGAGGCTGAGCACCTCGTACGCGAGCTGCGTGTTCACGGCATCCGGGCTCATCGGAATGTTCGCCGCATATTCCTCGATCGACGTACGCGACGACGGGCCGCCGCGCGTGAGCAACGCGTCGAGCGGGCCGAACGCGTACAATCCGCCCGCGTAGAACATGTTTTCCGGTTTGTGCTCGGCACGCACGTGCATCGACGCGTTGCCGACGCCGGTGAGCGCGCGGACGGCGACGAGCGCGGCGCCGACCCAGGCGACGAACCCGAGGCCGCCGAGGACCGTCGCGAACGAGAGCGTCGCGCCGTGTGCGTGGATCTCCGTGAAGACGTGCTCGACGGTCGGTAGCGGGATCGCGAGTGCGGCGAGTAGGATGCCGACCTTCGTATCGATCGCGCGGATCGTCTCTTGACTGTCCTTGACCGCCTCGATGAGAAACGCGACGGCTCGATTCTCGTTACCGCTGCTGGCGAGCGACGCGAGAACGCGGTCGACGTCCGACGAGGAGGCGAGCATGCGTGCCGGTTCTGCCGCCGCCCCGGCCGCCCTTCGCGCTAGGCCGTCACCGGCGACGGCGCGACGGGCGCTCCGCCTCGATTCGAACGGGGACCGGGCGCGCGGCCGGGGCGATCGATGCCAGGAGTTTGCCGAGAAGGCGCTTGAACATGATTGTCATTCTTACGACGAGACGCTATCATGTCCCGCAATGGCGCCGGCCCGGCGCGACCGTAGGCAAGCCTCGGGGAGATTCGTAGTTCATGCATGAGACGGCGCTCGCCGCGCTACCGAAGAATTATCGCCTCGTCTACGACGTCGTGTACGAAAGCGGGCTCGGGAAGCATCTCAGCGTCAGCGAGATCTTCGCGCGCACGACCGCGCAGCGGCCCGGGACCGGTTTCTCGACCGTCTACCGCGCACTCTCGCGACTGCGCGATCTCGGCTTGATCGCCGAGATCGTCGTGCCGGGATCGGATTCGGCGACCTACGAGCCGCTCGGCGACGATCACGCGCATTTCCACTGCCGGACGTGCGGCCGGATCGAGGACGTCGCGTTCGCCGTGCCGCCGGCGACGCTCGCGGCCCTCTCCGCCACGACGGGTTTCGGCATCGAATCGGGCGTCGTGACCTTCGAAGGCGCGTGCGGCGCGTGCTCCGCGAGGCCCGCGCCCGCCGCCTCCTAACTACCGCGGCACTACCGCAGCCGGAAGCGCGGCCCGACGATCCGCCTTTTCGGCGGGTACGACCTGGCGATGGACGCTACCGAACTCGAGCGCGCGCACGCGAAATCCGCCGGCCTCCGCTACGTCGACGACCGCGGCCCCGGCATCACGCGTAAGCGCAGCGGAGCGTCGTTCGCGTTCTTCGATGCGAAGGGGAAGCGCATCTCCGACGAGGTCGAGATCGCGCGCATCAAAGCGCTCGCCATCCCGCCCGCCTACCGCGACGTTTGGATCTGTCCCTCGCCGACCGGCCACGTGCAGGCGACGGCTCGCGATGCCAAGGGCCGCAAACAGTATCGCTACCACAAACGCTGGCGCGAAGTTCGCGACGCCACGAAATACGAGGACACGATCGCGTTCGGAGCCGCGCTGCCGGCGCTGCGGGCCCGGATCGAAAGCGATCTGCAGGCGAAGGAGATGACGCGCGAGCGCGTGCTCGCGGCGATCGTCCGGATGCTCGACGAGACGCACATCCGCGTCGGCAACGAGACCTACGCGCGCGACAACGGCTCGTACGGCCTCACGACGCTGCGCAACCGGCACGTCACCGTCACGGGAGAGAAACGTATACGGCTGAAGTTCCGCGGGAAGAGCGGCGTCGAACACGCGCTGACGATCGAGGATCGCCGCGTCGCGAAGACGATCAAGCGCTGCCAGGATCTGCCTGGCGAACATCTCTTCACGTTCGTCGACGACGCGGGCGTCGCGCACGCGATCGAGTCGAGCGACGTGAACGCCTACCTGCGCGAGACGATGGACGGCGATTTCACGGCGAAAGATTTCCGGACGTTCGCCGCGAGCGTCATCTGCGGCGTCGAGCTCGAGAAGCTCGGCCGCTCGACGACGGTCGCCGAAGCGAAGAAACACGTGACCGCCGCGATCGCCGCGACCGCGCACGAGCTCGGCAACACGCCGACGGTCTGTCGGAAATCGTACGTGCATCCGGCGATCGTGGAAACGTATCTCGACGAATTCTCGCTCGCGATGCCGCAGGTCCGCGTCTCCGCGAAGACGGCCGGTCTCACCGCGGACGAACGGCGCGTCCTCGCGTTCCTCGCCGCCGCCGCGACGCGTGACGAGCACGCGAATCGTATCGCCCTGCTCGAACGGTCGGTCGATGCCGCGAAACCGCCCGCGCCCGAACGCACGGCGCGCACCGCGAGCGCGAAGCGAGCGAAGGCGTAGCGGCGACTACGGCGAGAGGCGCACGATCTTCCAGGCGGCGCCGTCGCGCTCGTACGCGACGCGGTCGTGCACGCGGCTCGGCCGGCCCTGCCAGAATTCGAAGCTGCGCGGCGCGATGCGATACCCGCCCCAATATGCCGGCCGCGGGACGTCGTCGCCCGGAAAGCGCGCCTCTTCCGCCGCCATCCGCTCTTCCAGGAACGCCCGGCTCGGGACGACCTCGCTCTGATTCGAGGCCCAGGCGCTGAGGCGATGGCCGCGCGGTCGCGTCGCGAAGTATGCGTCGGATTCCGCCGCCGTCAGGCGCGCGGCGTCGCCTTCGATCCGCAGCTCGCGTTCGAGCGCGGGCCAGTAGAACAGCAGCGCGGCGCGCGCATTGCGCTCGAGTTCGCGACCCTTGCGGCTCTCGTAATTCGAGAAGAACACGAAGCCGCGCTCGTCGTACCCGCGCAGCAGCACGATACGCAGCGACGGCATGCCGTCCGCTCCGACGGTCGCGAGTGCGACCGCGTTCGCTTCGTTCTTGCCTTGCGTTTCGAGCGCTTCGTGCATCCAGCGTTCGAACTGGGCGTGCGGGTCGCGCGCGACGCTCGCCTCGTCGAGCGCGTCCTTCTCGTAGCTCTGCCGGGAATCGCGGACCGTCCGTTGATCGCTCATAGCGAGTCGTTCGACGCCCGCACCGGCCGCGAGCTCCCGCAACGGGGGAACTTCTTTTCATCGAGCGGTACCCGGGGGCGCATGGCGATTGCAAACCCCGTCGCACTGTTGCGCGAGCTTTCGGCCGTGCAGCGCCGCACGTTCGTCGCCGCCTTTCTCGGATGGACGCTCGACGCGTTCGATTTCTTCCTCGTCGTCTTCGTCATCTCGGCGATCGCGCGCGACTTCCATCTGACGATCGTCGAGACGGGCTTCGCGATCACGATCACGCTCTTGCTGCGGCCGCTCGGCGCGCTGCTCTTCGGTCTCCTCGCGGACCGCTACGGGCGGCGCGGCCCGCTCATGCTCAACATCGTGGTCTATTCCGTGGTCGAACTGGCCTCGGGGTTCGCGCCGAACTTCACCGTCTTCTTAGTGCTGCGCTCCGTCTACGGTGTCGCGATGGGCGGCGAATGGGGGATCGGTGCCGCGCTCGCGCTCGAAGCGCTCCCCGCGCACGCGCGCGGCGCCTTCTCGGGCATCTTGCAGCAGGGCTACGCCGTCGGCTATCTGCTCGCGGCGATCGCGTACGACGCGATCTTCCCGCACTTCGGATGGCGCGGCATGTTCGTCGCCGGCGTCCTGCCCGCGCTGCTCGTCCTCTACATCCGCGCGTACGTTCCCGAATCCGAGGTCTGGCGCGCGCGGGCGAATCGCCCGAGGGCGACGCGCGGCGATCTGCTCTCGTCGTTTCGGCGGCAGCCGCTGCTCTATCTCTACGCGATCGTGCTGATGGCGGCGTTCAACTTCATGTCGCACGGCTCGCAGGATCTCTATCCGACGTTCTTACAAAAGCAGCGCGGCTTCGGCGTCGGTACGGTCGCGCTCGTGACGATCGTCGCGAATCTCGGCGCGATCGCGGGCGGCACGTTCTTCGGAGCGCTCTCGCAAACGCTCGGCCGGCGGCGCACGATCGCGACCTCGGCGCTCGTCGGCATCCTCGCGATCCCGCTATGGGTCTTCGCGCCGTCCGCCGCGCTGCTCGCCGCGGGCGCGTTCGTCATGCAATTCTTCGTGCAGGGCGCGTGGGGCGTCGTCCCCGTTCACCTCAACGAACTCTCGCCCGGCGACGTCCGCGCGACGTTCCCCGGCCTGACGTATCAACTCGGCAACCTGATCGTCTCGGGCGCGCTGCAATTCGAAGCCGCGTTCGCGACGACGATGCGAACGCCGAGCGGCGGCGAGAATTACGCGAAAGCGCTCGCGATCATCATGTTCGGCGTCTTCGTCACCGTCGCGCTGCTCGCACTCGCGGGCAACGAGCGTCGCGGCATCGCCTTTACGGACGCGTAGGGAAGGACGCCCTCATAGCCTGCCCGCTCCCAGGGCCGCGAGGAACGTCGCGAGCATCAGGACGCCGCCGCCGAGCGCGAACGGCAGGCTGCCGTCGACGCGCTGCCGCTGCCAGACGGTCGCGCGCGCGAGTCCGCGGAACGCGTCGCGGAGCTGACCCGCGTCGCTCGCGCCGACGTACTCGCCGGAGCCGTTCTGCGCGATCGTGCGCAGGGCCGTCACGTCGAGCTCCGCCGGGTCGGAGGTACCCGGGATCATCTGTCCGCTGTCGCTCGATCCGACGCCGATCGTCTCGATCCTAACGCCCTGCGCGCCGATCGTCCGCGAGGCCGAGAGCGGATCCGCGCCGCGGTTGTTGACGCCGTCCGTAAGCAGCACGATCACGCGCGCGCCCTTGACCGGCATTTCCTGCGCCGCGAGCTGCAGTGCGTCGCCGATCGCGGTCGCGCCGTCGGGCGGCGGGATGCGATCGATCGCATCGCGCACCGCATCGAGATCGGAGGTCGGCGCGAGCTGCGCGATCGCGCCCGTCGAGAACGTCACGAGACCGATGCGCGTGCCGCTCGGCACCGAATCGACGAACGCGCGCGCCGCGGATTGCGCCGCCTGCGCGCGCGTCGGATCGACGTCCTCGGAGCGCATCGAACCCGACGTATCGATGCAGAGGACGACCGTCGTATCGTGCGACGGTACGCTCGCGACGAAGTGTGGTCCCGCGACCGAGACCGCGAGCGCGCACGCCGCGAGAAGGAAGCCGGCGAAGAGCGCGCGCCCGGGAAGGCGCGCCGGGCGCAGCGCGTCGCGCGCGAAGGCGAGGTTCGAATAGACGAGCGCTTGCCCCGCCCGCCGGCGGCTCGCGGCGCGAAAGACCCACGCGACGAACGCGACCGCGAGCATCGCGAGAAAGAGCCAGCCGGGATGCGCGAGCGTCATCAGGGGGAGACGAATTCGGAGAGCCGCGGCGCGCATCTTCTTCCGGTGCGTCTTCTCCGCCGTTCGGCCGTGCGACGCGATCGAGAGGTGCGCTCCGACACTTCGTCGCTCAAACAGTCATGCTTTGAGTTCTCACGAATCTGACACGAGCGGGTCTCGCTCGCATCACGAACTCGCCCTACGCGCCGTTCCCGACCGTCTACGACGGCCTCTTTCCGAAGGGCACGTGGCTTACCGCACCGCGACCCGATCGAGCGCGAGATGCCGGTGACGATTCCGGAGAATCGGCCGGTGCGGACGGCGCGGCGGAGGATTAGGTCGCCGTCTCCCGTTCGGGCTCGATGAACACGCGAGAGAGTTCCGGAATTTCGGAGCGCAGCGTACGATCGAGTCGCGCGACGGCGGCGACGATCGCCTCGCCCGAGAGCTCGCCGCGGACGCGCACGTCGAGGTTCAGCAGCACGTCGCGCGGAGAGAGCTGCATCGTCAGCGCGCGCGCGACGCCTACGACGTCGCGGTCGCGCGCCGCGATCGCGCCGATGCGGGCGACGATCTCGGGGCGCGCGCTCTCGCCGACGAGCAGACTCCGCGATTCCGCGACGAGAAACGTCGCGACGATCGCGAGCACGATGCCGATGAGCAGCGACGCGGCGCCGTCGAGATAGACGTCGTGCAGCGCGTGCCCGAGCAGCGTCCCCCCGAGGGCGATGACGAGCCCGGCGAGCGCGGCCGAATCCTCGACGAGCACGGTGAACGTCAGCGGATCCTTACTCGCACGCACGATCGACAGCGTCGACGCTTCTCCGGCGCCCGCGCGCACGGCGCGATACGCGGCGACCCACGATACGCTCTCGAGCACGAACGAGAGACCGAGCACGACGTAGGTCACGCGCGGGTCGCCGAGGGGCTCCGGCTCGCGCAACCGCGAGATGCCCTCGAGGATCGCCATTCCGCCGCCGATGCCGAAGATGACGATCGCGACGATCAACGACCAGAAGTACAGTTCTCGACCGTATCCGAACGGATGGAGCGCGTCCGCGGGTTTCTTACTACGCCGCAACCCCAGGAGCAGGAAGCCTTCGTTTCCCGCGTCGACCGCCGAATGGATCCCCTCGGCGAACATGGCCGCGGATCCGCCGAGCGCCGCCGCGACGAACTTCGCGACCGCGATCGCGAGATTCGTACCGATCGCGATGACGACGCTTCCGATGCCTTCGTCGTGGCCGCCTTCCCGTCCGGCCATCGCGTTACGACGGCCGCTTCGCCGCCGCGTCGACGCACGCGGCGAACGCGAGGTGCGCGACGAGCGCGGTCGCCCGTTCCGAGGCCGAGTACCGGAACCACGCGCGGCCGGCATGCGCCGCCGGGATCAGGATCGCGTCGCTCAGCAGCCAGACGGCGACGCCGTACGCGAGCCCGTTCGCGACGCCGATCGACGGCGTACGTTCGCGCAACGACGCGTACAGCGCAGCGAAGCCGCACCCGAATGCGTAGTGGATCGCGCGCCCCGTCTCGCGCGGCCGCTCGCGCGCGAACGCGAGCGGCGCGTGCGGCGCGAGGCGGCGCACGGTGGCGACGATCGCCTCCGTTTCCTCGTCGACGTTATCGGGGTCGTGACGGCGGCCGAGGACGCGCGACGATGCCAGATACACGAGGTCCATTGCGAGCGAGCCGCCGAGGCCGCCGACGATCGAACGAGAGAGCACGCGGACGCTTTCGAAGACGATGGGACGTGCGGGCCTCGTTCCCACAATCGCCCGAATCGCGTCGCGCGCTCGAATCGGTCAGGCCTGAGCCGCGGCGTCGCCCGTCCGCTGATGGATGATGATCGCGTTGCCGTCGGGATCTTCTCCGAACGACATCAGGCAGACGCCCGTCTCGGTCGGATCGCTGAGCGTCGCGCCGCGCGATCGAAAGACGGGCAGCGCCGCGCGCAGATCTTCGACGGCCAACATGACCGTCGCACCGGGCTTCCCGTCGTCGGGGCGCCAGACGCCGAACGTCGACCCGTCGGCGAGCTCGAATTCGGCGCCTCGCTCGTCTTCGGCCGTCGGCTTCATGCCGAGGACGTCGCGATAGAAAGCGATCGAGCGTGCCGGGTCGTTCACGAGATAGACGGAAATATCGATGCCGGTGATCGTGGCGGTCGCGTGCGCGTGCGTCTGCTGCATTGGCGGTCTCCGTTCGGTAGCGAGGATACGCGCATCGTACCAGCTCATATGTGACACCGTATGTCAGGTATGATCGCGGCGTGAAGGCCGACCGGCTCATCGCGCTTCTGCTCGCGCTCAACGACGGCGGAAAGCGTTCCGCCGCCGCGCTCGCGGACGAACTCGAGGTATCGACCCGCACCATCTACCGCGACGTCGATTCGCTCGCGGCCGCGGGCGTGCCGGTCGCGGCCGAACGCGGAGCGCAGGGCGGCATCGTCCTCGCCGATTCGTACCGGCGCACCCTCGCGCGATTCGACGAATCGGAGATTCGCGCGCTCTTCGTTTCGACGGACGACGTTCTCGGCGACGTCGGCATCGCGAGCCGGCGCGGTAGCGCGCTCGCGAAACTCGCGGGATCGCTTTCGACGAGCGCGCGCGGGGCCGTCGCGCGCGACCGCGGCCGCGTGCACGTCGATCCGCGCGGCTGGTCGCCCGCGGCCCAGCCGCTCGAAACGCTGGCGACCTTGCGCGACGCCGTGTTCGCGGACCGCAGGATCGCGATCGGCTATCGCGGGCGCGACGGCGAGCTCGGCCGCAGGGCGCTCGATCCGCTCGGACTCGTCGCGAAAGCCGGCGTCTGGTATCTCGTCGCGCGCGACGGCGATTCGATCAAGACGTTTCGCGTCCAGCGCGTCGCGAGCGTGCGCGTGCTCGACGAGCGTTTCAAGCGTCCGCGCGACTTCGACGTCGGCACGTACTGGAAGAGCGCGGCCGCGGCGATGCCGCTCGACGTGCCCTGCGTCGCGACCGTCCGCATGACGGGCGTCGCACTCTCCCACGCGCGCGTCTACCTGCGCGTCGAATCGGCGACGCCCGCCGCGGGCGACGGGGATGCCTGGATCGTCCGGATCGCTTTTCCGTCCGAAGACGCGGCGCTCTTCGAAGCGTTCGGCTGGCGCGGCGGCGCGATCGTCCTCGAGCCGCGTGCCCTGCGCGAGCGAATCGTCGACCGGGCACGCGCGCTCCTCGACGGCTACGACGCCCCGGCGAGGACCCCGGCCGATGCGACGAACGCGAACGATCCGGCGCCGCGTCTCCCCTAGCGAACGTCGCCGTACGCCTCCGTGCGTCTCGCCGTCGCGCACGGGTCGTCGCGATCGATCGCCAGAAGCTCGGAGCATGCCGCAGCCGATCGATCG